>JAAUUG010000016.1 GCA_012031195.1 Oscillatoriales cyanobacterium SM2_1_8 | reverse complement strand
ATACGTGTGCTCAACGCCTTACGGCATCAGAGGTAGAAACACACCGGGGTCAGGCCCCTGTGGCGATTTTCCGGATTAGTGCTCAACGCCTTACGGCATCAGAGGTAGAAACACGGCGGCGCTTGCGTCCCTTGTCTGGAGGGTGTCCGTAGAGGGTTTTGCAAGGTACTCGACGCTTTTGGGCGTTTAGACCGTGAGCGACCGCGCTTGGGATTCATGATAATCCGAAAAGTGTTATCTGGCAAGGCTTTGAGCAAACGCAAGCACCTCTGGAGCCAAGCGAATCGCTAAAATCTTGGCCGGGAAGGCGTTTGGCGGCATTGGTTGGCGCAACTCCTCCGATCGCCTGCCGGTGCTTGCTATAGCCATATTCGGGTAGGTTCGGACATCGAAGGAAAAGGGAGGCTGTGCTTCTGCACTCCGTCAAGCTAACGGCTATGTTTCTTTGACAACCTGTAGCGCAGGGGGGAGGTTTGAGCTCGGAACTTGGCAGGCCGAGAAATTTGCTCGGAGGTTTGAGCTTGGAACTCGGCAGGCCGAGAAATTGGCGACCCGATCGCCTGCCCGTTAAACAATGCGGTGGCCGCAGGATGGAGGCGTCCAGATTTCGGGGCGGTTGCAGGCTACCACCCGTTCGACACAGCGATCGCACAGACCGACAATGAGCAAGCTGTCTTCGTGGGTGAGGATTTTTGCGAGTTCCCAGCGCAATTTTTCGCGATCGCGCAGGGTGAGGGGGCAGCGAAAGATGGAGTATTGAAGGCGATCGCCCCAACCTGTGAGCAGTTTGTAGGCTTTGCGCCAACGTTTGGGGTGTCGAATGTCGTAACAAATCAGATAGTAGTTTTTGGATTCGGCCATGGTGGAGAACGAGGTAGGGCTGGCTGGAGCGGGATGGGTTTTGGCTTCTCTCCTTCGGCAGGCTTCGACTGCGCTCGTCCCACGCTCAGGGAGAGGGAGTAGAAAAACAGGACTTACGCGACCTAATTTGGAAACTTTTGTAACAAGGGAGTTTGAGGGCAAAGCCCTCAAGTGGGCGTAGCCCCACACCCCACTGAAAGTCAGGGTTTTAGATCACCTTTGCGTAAGTCCTGGAAAAACAGATGGGGGCGGGAATCAACGCAAGACCAGTTGGGCGAACAGACCGCCTTCACCGTTCCATTCTTTTTCCAAGAGGCGGACTTCCAATTCCAACAAACGGCGGTAGGTGAGGGAATAGCCCGTAACGGGATGTTTCCAGCTTTCCTGTTTGCGCCGTTCATAGAGCTCGATGAACTTGGCGCGTCCGGCATCGGATAGCCAGACCTGTTCCCCGCGAATTTCAAAGTCTGCTTGAACCTCCCACTGGTGACGATTGATGGAGGCGACCACCGGCATATCGACCAACAAAACCCGGAAAATTTCCATCAGGTCGAGGGCGAGGGGCGGGGCTTGGGTGCGGGGCTGATGGTAGAACCCCAGGGCTGGCTCCAAGCCCACGGCCAAAATGGCGTTCATCACGTCTTTGAGCAGCAGGGCATAGCCGAAACTCAGCAGCGCGTTGAACCGATCTTTGGGGGGGCGGCGGTTGCGCCCGGAAAACCGCATTTCGGCGGGAACTGCTTCGCCCAGCAAGTGGGGCAGTGCGCCGAAATACAGCGCCGCTAGGTTGCCTTCGATGCCCAACAGTTCGGCCAGGGAGGTGGCGTTCTCGATTTGAGGCAGCATGGCTTTCATGCGGGCGATCGTCTGGGTGAGGAGTGCTTCTTCGGCGGCTCCTTTGCGACCGCGCATCAGGAATTTGCGTTGCCCTTTGCCACGGCAGAGAACGAGTTGTTTGGCCAGACGCAGGCCGGTGTCCGGATCGCTGAGGGCGGCATACTGGCGGATGCGCCGCTGAATGCTGCCTTGGCGCGGGTCGAAACTCCCGACAAAACGGCCGCCGCCGCTGAGGAAGTGAACACCGATATCGTGCTCGGCACAGAGGTGCAGGGCTTGGGTCGAAATCTGGGCGAAACTGTGAAGCACCACTTGGGCGATTTGCCGCACCGGCAAGAGTTCGTCGGGGCGATCGCGCCGGGTGATTTTCAACTGTTCGCTGGATCGGCCGACCCGGGTTCCGGGTTCCAAAACGTGCAGGACTTCGCGATCGTCGTCTTTGGGGAACAGGCGTACCGGTTGCCATTCGCGATCGTGGGCCAGACGGGCTTCTTCGGGTAGGCAGACCGGGGCCAAAGAGCACCGGGTACAGAGCCGTTCGTTGGTGGTGACGGGGGGCCGCCGGGGAGATTCCCGCAAGGCGCGGGCCCGGGCGATCGCCTGCTGCACTTCTTGGCGGCCGGTGTCGGTGACGGGAACTTTGATCAAAACATTGTCGGCATGGTAACGAATGCGACCTTCGGGGATGGTGACCCCTAGGCTGTGCTCCAAGAGGTAGGCGTAGGCCAAAATTTGGAGGCGATCGCTGTCCCAGGGTTCGGGTTGCTTGCGATCGTCTCGGGCGGAACGTCCGCGCTTGTGCTCGTAGGGGATGATGTGGCCATCCCGGGTGCGGAGGGCATCGACCTTGCCCCGCAAACCCAGGCGATCGCTTTCGAGAAACAACTCTTCCCAGTCTTCGCCTTCCTGTTTTTCGAGTTCGGCGTGCAGACGGCGGCCGGCAAATACCGCCGCATCTTGGGTGTAGAGTTCTTCGACTTCTTCGAGATAAAACAGGCGATCGCAGTAGGCAAAGGCATGGAGGGCCGATACCCGCAACGTGCTTTGGGGCAAATCGAGATCGGGGGCAAACATGGCGTTGAGGGTGAGAGAAAGGGGTTCAACCAGAGGTAGAAAGGGTCTACTTGTAACGCTTGGGCTTGGACTTCGGCTTGGCCGTGGTCGTTGGCGCTTCGATCTTGACCCAAGCGCGCTCGTCGAAATCCGGCGCGGGTTCCATCAGCGAGAACCGTCGAAACGTTCCCCGCGTGGTCTGGCGATCGATCCAAACCGGCAAGCCAATCCGACCGCGATCGTCGCACTGCAACCAACGAATGTCCCCGTCGGCCTCGCGATAGCGCCGCACTCCGTTCACCATCGCCCACGACTCGCCCAAACTGAGCCCGCCAAAACGCGAGATGTGCTCTGGGGTGGTCAGGGCAATGGCTACGCGATCGCTCAAGGTCACAGCCGCCGTTTCCTCCATCGAATCGATCCGGAGCGCGAGGCGCACATCCGCCAGAATCTCCTGAAAATTGGGTTTGGAAAACTGAGCACTGGGGTACTCGCCCTGGTGGGTGCGGCTGAATTTGTGGTGGCGTTGCTTGCGCAGAATCCGTGAAACCGGCGGATCTTCGCCAAGGATGCCGATGGCCAGCTTCACGCCCAAATGGGCTCGGAGGTCTTCCTCGCCGACCCAAGACAGCAGAAAACCGTAGACGGTGGAAGGCGGTGGGTAGCGGTAGGTTTCTTTGTAGTCCCGGGCAAAACTGCGGGGGAAGCTCGTGCAGGGACATTCCACATACAGGCGATCGTTCATCCGGCCGCAACCCCCAAAGACAACTTGGCTTTGGCGGCATCCTTTGCGGCTTTCACGCCATCGAACACCGCCACGCCGAGATCGCGCAACACTTGACCATAGGGCGTTTGGGCAATCTTGCCCCCCACCCACACTTCGCTCGCCAGCACATCCCCGGCATGGATCAGCCGCTCCAAATCGGGACAGCCGACTTCTTCGCCCACCCGCTTGAAACAGCCCAGGATCCAAGGGCTGGGGTCGGGTGTCAGCCGCAGGGCGATCGATTCCGGTCGAAATTCATACAGGAAACGGGAATGGTTGCCGCCCACATGGCGAATGCCAACCAAAGCATCCAACAACAGGGCAGCCCGCTCCGGCTGTTTGAGGTGGGCCGGCGTCAGGGCGATCGCGTATTGGTAGGCCGTGAGGTGCATTTGGGTCTGATGGATTGAGGTTTTCCCTTTTTCGCCCCCCTTCGAGCCAAAAGCCACGTCGCCCCAGTAGGGATCGAGGCTGATGGCGCGGCACACTTCGAGGGCCCCACGCCGCTTCACGGTGGCATCTTTGTTGTCCTTGTCCTTCTTGGCGTCCATGTAGCCAAACAAGTCATCGTCGATGAACTTCTCGGCACTGCATTTTTCGTCCTTGAAGGTGTACCGATCGGTATCGGGATCGAACGTGCGGTTGACCGCTTCGGCGTTGTGCAATTGAAAATACTCCCGCAAAGCCCAGCGAATGGCATCGGCGCTAACCGTGGTGTACTGGTCGTTGCCGCGGGTGATGGTTTGCAAGGTGGCAAGGGTACTGCCATCGCCCTCACCGCGATTGTTGGCGGCAACTGCCGTGGGGGTGACGATATTGGCAAAAGATGCTGCGACATGATGAAAGCCTCCAAAAGATTGAATAAAGTTGAGAGAACCAAGGGTGGCTAGACCAAATCCATTTCCAGACCTTCGGGCTCCGGCTCGATCGGCCCCGGTTCGCCGATCTGGTTTTCGGCAGCCTTGCTTTTGCTTTGGTAGGTGGCGATCGCCAATAGGGCGAGATCTCGTGCTTGCCGCCAATGGCGATCGCTGTGAATCCAACCGGAAATTTGCAGACCTTGGCCCCTGGCTTCGCGACTGCGAAAGCGGCTGAGAAATTCGACCAAGGCCGCTGAGAACTGCTGTTTGGTACTCGGCCGCTGCAGACGGTAGATCGCTTTGTCCGTTACCTGGCCATAGTCCAGCGGACGTCCTTGCTTTTGGGCCTGGGCACCCTGCTCCCGCAGAAATGCCCGAAATGCCCCTTGCACCGCCTCAAACAGGAGGCGCTCTTCTTCATGGAGATGGATTGTCATGTTGACCAGTCCTTGACGTTCGTAGAGTTGGTGAATTTTCTGGAACTCGAAGAATCCTTCGTACCAGCGCTTGCCGGCAATCAGGTTATCGGCAATCCACGGCAATGCCTTGGAGGAGGCCAACCAGGTGTCGCCGTTCTTCTCGTTGCGGGCAACGCGGGCGGGGAAGAAGGCCAGGGCGTCTTCATAGAGGGCGAGGATCGCATCGGTTGCCTGCACGCGATAAACCCCCTGCTTGAGGTAAGTTTGGCTGGTGTCCCAGGCTTGACCGCCAAGCTGATAGACTTCACAATAATCCACCTGAAAAATAGCCGCATCGCCCGCTGCCCGCTCTTGGAGCAGAAACCGGAGCCCCGACTCTCCGGCACCGCTGGACTGAAACCGAGCGTAGGTTCGCTCGGGCAAACGCCTCCGGCTGGCGACCCACCGAGTGAGGTGGGCAACATTCGGCACGACCAAAGCCGAGCGCAAGCCAGGGCCGGGCAATTTGTAGTACCCGCAGGCGAGGGGCAAAAACAGCAAGGCGATGAAACCCGTGGGGGATTCCTGATACGGGCCATTGACGTAGCACTCCACCAACCCCGGCAGATGTTGTCCTTTGAGGGCGATCGCCGGCTTGAAATCCCCCTGAGCGGTAAAGGCATCCTCAAACATCTTGTCGCCGGTGTAGTAGCACTGGAGGAGCGGACGTACCGAAACCTCAATTTCCGGCTGTCCGGGCTCGATCGTGAACCGCAACGGGAGGGTTTGTCCATCGAGCCTACGTTGTTTGCCGTGTTGGAGCAGGGTAGAAGTTACGCCTTGCGTGAAGAGGTAACGCCCGATTGTATCCAAGTAGAGGGCCGGCACATCGAGATAGCCATCTTCGATGCGGTACGTGTTGCGGACAAGCCATGTCATTGCTTCGCGATCGCGGCCCGACCACGCCAACCGCACTTCGCTTTCGGTGACTGCCCACGTCAGCGGAGCCCCCACGGGCGAAAGGGTGCTAAGGGTCAGGGCCAACCCGGCAATGCCTGCCCGGTGGGGCAGCAGGGTGTTGGGGTCAAACAGCGAAAGGGTGATTTCTGTCATGGGCGATCGTCTCCTGGGTTGGCTTTGAGATCGAGGGCACCTGTCTGCGGACAATAACGAAATTCAGCGGCAGGTGCTACCGGAAACCCCTGGTAGCGGCTCCACGATTGAATCCGTTTTGTGCTGACTAGCAGCGGCAGCGCGTAGCGATTGAGCTGACTGGAAGCCGTCCGTTCGAGCATCGGGCGATCTTGCTCTAGCAAACACGTTACGGTTACACCTCCTTCGCGCAGCGGCGCCGGATAGGTTCGCCAGGCTCCATCCAACAACACGGCATGATGCTTGGGCAAAAACGGGGTTTCTTCCTGTTCCAGCCACGCGGCGAGTTGAGCCTGGCAAACCACCCCCGGAAAGGCTTTTACCATCGCCAAACCGCGATCGCGCTGCCCTTGACTGTAGGGATTTTGTTTGGGGTCGGGGTAAAACAACGCATCCAAGGGACGACCGCAGTAGCGACGGTTGAGCCGCCCAAGACGCTGCACCAAGGCCGCGGGGTCGGCAATTTGCGACACCAGCAACGTCGCCGACAAATCCAGGGACATTTCGGCGACCTGTGTGGCGATCGCCAAGACCGGCTCCGGGCGATCGGGCTTGAACGCATCAACCACGGCCCGGTGATGCCGAACGCGATCCTCATAGCGAAACCGGCTGTGGTACAGCCGCGCATGGAGCCCACGGCGTTTGGCTTCTTCGTAAACCACAACGGCGGTACTGACCTGGTTGCAAACCCACAACACCTTGCCACCGACTTGCAGTTCGGCGGTGACCCGCTCCCAACTCGGACTTTCCACGAGGCGCAAGCTGTAGCGTTCCTGTTGCTCGATGTCCTTCGGCCCGGAAATGATGGCGAGGGGTTCGCCCACGGCTTGCTCGATTGCCCGCACCTGCGATGGCAGAAACGATGCGGACATCAATAAAACCGGCGCTTTGACCGTTTCGAGGAACCGCAGCAACGCGCCAAACAACGCACTGTCGTAGCAATGGACTTCGTCAAAGACAAACGCAGCGTTGGCGATCGCCGGAAAGCAGTACATCGGACGGCGGTGGCATTGCAGCAGTCCAAGAACCGTATCGACCGTGCATACGATCGCTTGAGACTCCCAGGCTGCAAACGATTGCAGCTTGATGGCGGCTTCGTTGTCCGTGCCGTCCCCCGCTTCTTCTTCTTCGCCTGTGCGGGCCAGTTCCAGATCGACGGCGGCTCGCGAGTGCAGCAGCACCGATGGAACTTCGTCTTGCACATAGTCCAGAAACCCCTCTGTGCTTGTGCCCGTAGTGGGATAGCAAAAGAACAGCTTGCGCCCCACCGCATGGCGTTTGGCCCAGCAGTAGGCGCCAATTGTTTTGCCGGTACCGCAACCCGCCCTGGCTAAAGCAACCCGAGTCCCGATCTCCCCGAGTTGTCGTTGGAAGGGGCGGGGGGGATGCCCCTGCAAGCGCGCCTGGATGACTCGCTCCAAGTCGCCTTCGGCTAAAGTGCAGCCAAGGGCCGTCGTCACCCAAGTGTCTAGCTTCAAGTCGGTATGGGCGATCGCGGAACCGAGGGAATCCCCAGCCACCAAGAGTGCTTTGAGCACTGCTACCAATGCAGGATTGGGCTCCCAACCGGCAAAAAATGCCAGCAAGGCTTGCTGCTGCTGTTTGATGCGGGCGATTGTCCATGCCATCGGCGGCTGGGTCGAGAGCTTGAGCTTGGCAGGACAGGCCAATTGTTTGACCCCAAATCGGAGCAAACGCTTGAAATCAATGTGTTTGAGCAAGAACTGGAGGTGGGGGCTGCCGGTGCCTTGGCGAATTTCGCCAAACTCGCCCGATGAGGTACCGCCTTTTCCACCCAATTTGAGGTGATGCCCCCCCGCCACCACCATGGCAGTCGCCAAATCTCCATCGGCCTGCTCCAACCACTCGCGAAACTCCCATGCCAAAAGCACTGAGAAAATCTCGTGCCGTACCAGTTGAGGGTGGGTGAGGGGATGCCGCTGGGGGCAAGCACCGGGCATTTCGTGCCGTACAATCCCCTGAAAATGATCGTTGGCTTTGCCCCAGTCGTGGAGATACGCCGACAACCGTGCGGTTTTCCTAAGCGCCGCCAGGGAACAGCCCACATCAAACTGACCAACGAGGCGATCGCCCAGAGCATCTATCAGTCGGGTCACCGCCTGGACTACATCAGCCGTGTGCCCCGGCAAACTGTAGGAGCCGCGCCAGCGACCCGTTACCGATTTAGCCAGCAACCGATTCGGTCTCAAAAGAAGGGCTTCAGGCATCATTAGATTTTTCCTTGAGGGGGTAAAACCAGCCACAGCCAAAATGCTTGCGACCTCCCAAACCATGGCATTGCAGGGCGATCGAGTCGTCTTCGCTCAGTCCCACCACACATACCCCAAAACCCAAGATGTTCTTGTGGTGGATCTGCAGTGACCGTAATGCTAAGTTGCCATCCGCAGCCGTATCGATATGCGCCTGACCGCAAATCCCCATAGCTTCCATCGCCCGTTGACAGGACTCCTCAAAATACTGAGGAATGGTGTGGCTGTTCCAATCCTTCAGTTTGAACGTCACCAGTCGCGCTCTCAAAGTGGAACTGGCTTGCGGCAAAGACATGCGAGGTTGGATAACTCGAACCATGTGACCGCGAATGTCGAGCACAACATTTTGCAGGCCGCGGTACCATATCGACACTTGGTCGGCAGGGCATCGCAGGCGCAAACGCGATCGCGGTGTGAGAAAAATCATGCCCTCCCGATCGGGCACACCGGCAATGCTGCTCAAGAGCACCTCCTCAGGCAATTCTTTTCCCTCGAAGACTGCTTTTTTGATGGCAGCGTACATCGAATATCCATGATCCGCAGGCAAGGTTTTGCCCCTGAGTTGAAATTCAAGTTCCAAGTAATTCACTCAAACTCTCCAGATTCGTTTTGTCTCATCATGGCGTTTGTTTCTTCGCGCATCATCTTCACCAGCTCTGGGGGCGATCGCACGATTGCCCCGCGGCCATACCCCAATACCCAGCGCTTGACATCGTTCAAACCCGACGCGGTAAACTGCAACGTGATTGCCCCACTATCATGGTGTTTAATCTCTTGGGTGTGATGCCAGACGCGCTCCGTGATGTAGGGTGCTGTTGCCGCATCAAAGTCAATGGCAATCGCTACTGGCTTGCCCCCCACTTCATACTGAAAGCCGCTTTCCAAAAGTTTTTGCAAATTGAAAGCTGGGTCGCGCGCAAAGGTGGCATCAAGGATGCGCAATTTACGGATGCGATCGATGCGAAATGAGCGCATTTCTTGCCGCAAGTGGCAATACCCCCACACATAGGAATTGCTGGCTCGATAAACATCGATATCGTAAGGATCGAGCGTCCGCTCGGACAGACCCTTGGGAGACTGATAACGAATCCAAACCTGACGCGATCGGTCGATCGCATCCAGCAGTCCCAGCCAAACCTCGGGATCGAGACGGACTTCTACCCCGGAGCGAAAGTAGACGCGATCGCCCACCAGTCGCTGCAGGTTGACCGCACACCCTTCCGGCAGGCGCTTCACCATGCGTTCGATCGCCGACTGCAAGAGGTTGCCGTAGGTCGTCCCCGCATAGGACTCCAGCATCCGGGCCCCCAGGGTCAGGGCAAACAATTCTCCCTGGGTGAGGGGGATATCGGGCAACCGCCAGTTTGGATCGGTGTAGTACCAGCCACGGTGGCCACGGGCCGCCAGCGGCGCCCCCAGGCGATCGCGCATGAAACTCACATCGCTCAAAATGGTGCGCCCAGAAACCTCAAGCTCCCCAGCCAATCGTTCCGCCGTGTAACCCTCCCGCTGTCGAACCAAGGCATCGATCTTGAGGATTCTTTCCAATTGTTGGGATTTTGACATGGAGAACAAGCTGGTTTGATGTTTATCCTACAGAAGGAGCCATGAAACCAGTCTTCATGTTTTCAGGGTTTTTCGTATGGCTATATTAGCCAAGACAGGTTGCCCAAAACTACAAAACCCCTTTGGAACTGGGGATGGTGCCCCCCCGCCGCGGATCGAGGCGATCGCCCCTTTGAGGGCCCGGGCAAAGGCTTTGAAGGAAGCTTCAATGATGTGGTGGGAATTGATGCCCGCCAACTGTCGGATGTGGAGGGTCAGGTGGGCGTGGTTCACCAGCCCTTGATAAAATTCCCGTACCAATTGGGTGTCGTAGGTGCCCACCCGCTGGGTCGGAAGGTCGAGGCCGTAGCTGAGGTGGGGCGCCCGGAAAAGTCCAAAACCACTTCCACCAAGGCTTCGTCCAGGGGAGCGACAAAATAACCAAACCGCTCGATCCCCTTGCGATCGCCCAGGGCTTTGGCCAGGGCTTGCCCCAGGGTAATGCCCACATCTTCGTTGGTATGGTGGTCGTCGATCGGGTAGTCGCCGGTGGCCTGCACCGTCAAATCCAACAATCCGTGGGAACACAACTGATGCAGCATGTGATCCAAAAACGGAATGCCGGTGCCGATGTGCCCTTGCCCGGTGCCATCCAGCAGGACGGTAACTTTGACATCGGTTTCGCCGGTTTGGCGATGGACGGTAGCCTGACGGAAAACCGTGGCTTGAGGGGAGATGGGGGAAGTCATGGCAACTCGGGACGCAATTTTTGCAACAGTTCCTGCAACCGGACGCGGTAAATGTAGGGCCAACCGCCGTTGGCTTCTATATTTTGCAGCAAAGCAAACAACTCGTGGCGGGTGTTGGGCAGGGCCGGCATCAGCATTTCGGCGCAAATCTGGCGGTGGAGGGCTTCCAAATCCCGCAAAATGCCTAGCAACTCCTGGGGGTTGGTGCGCTGGCTCACCGCCAAGGACTGGATGACGGCGATCGCCCGATGGAGTTCGGGGCTGGGTTCGGGTATCGGTTCCGGGGGAATTGCTGGGGCCACCAAATCCGGTTTTCTCCTGCCTGAGGCTTCGCGTTCTCCTCTAAGATAACCGTAGGCCGCCCCCTATGGCGTGGGGGCAATTGGTTCCCTAGTTAAACAAACGTACGGTAAAATTTAATCTCAAAAAGGTATCCATGTTCCACCCAATGAAACGCCTTCTGGTTGTCTTTCTTTGTGTTGCGGCGATCTGCTGGGCCCCCACGGCGGCGATCGCCGGCACCAACAAACCCCTGACCTACGACCAAGTAAAGGGTACGGGTCTGGCCAACAAATGCCCCGATGTGAGCGGCAATGCCCGCGGGCGGGCGATGATCCCGGTGAAACCCGGTGAATCCATCAGCCTGATCGATATTTGCTTGGAGCCGATCAATTTCTTCGTGAAGGAGGAATCCACCAACAAGCGCAAGGAAGCCGAGTTTGTGCCGGCGAAGCTCCTCACCCGTGCCACCTCCAGCTTGGATTTCATTAAGGCGAAGGTGACGGCCCAACCCGATGGCTCTTTGGTGCTGCGGGAAGAAGAAGGTCTCGACTACCAGCCCATTACGGTGAAAATGCCCGGGGGCGAAATGGTGGCGTTCCTGTTTTCCATGAAGAATTTTGAAGGGCGCACCGAACCGGGGGTGAACGGCATTTCGACGGCGATCGATTTTGAAGGGGAAATGGAAGTGCCGACCTACCGTGGCGGGACGTTCATCGACCCCAAAGGTCGCGGCTTGGGCACCGGCTACGATGCGGCGGAAGCGCTGCCCGCCAAACGGGACGATGCGGCTTTCTACGAAAAAAGCAACAAGAAAGCAGAATACCTGAAGGGCAAGATGTATTTGCAGGTGGCCCGGCTGGATACCGCTACAGGGGAAATTGCCGGCACGTTTGAATGCGACCAACCCTCGGATACCGACCTTGGGGCGGAAGAACCCAGAGAAGTCCGCATCCGTGGCATTTTCTACGCCCGCTTGGGCTAATTCCTGCCTGGAATCAACCAAGTTGCTGCCCCCTCGGGGGCTTTTTTGGGCCCAAATTTAGGGGGCTCTCCTTCTGCCCCCCGTCCTCATCAAGCCCTATAGTTATTTCAAATGTGTTTGCGACAGTCTCGCCCTCACCCCAACCCCTCTCCCAGGTAGGGAGAGGGGAGTAAAGGCAATCAAAACAATCGCAGCCGTGCCATTTTTAATTGAATTGATTATAATTGAAAATGCGCCTGTATAGCTGTTTTGCATAGCGACGAAACAAAACAAGTCGGGTCGCAGGGGCGAAGCCCCCGTATTGGTTCTATTAGACTTTCGTTGGGCAGGAAAAAACCGTGTCGATTTTAATTAAAATGACTATAAAGATGTGGGGGCAACCATTCAAAAACCTCGCCTGCGACCGGCTCAGGCGTTGGGGAACTGGTTTTGGAAAAAAAATACGGGGATGCCTGGGGCTCCCCGCCAACACCTCAGGTTTGAGGTTTATAGTCATTCAAATGTGTTTGCGACAGTCTCGCCCTCACCCCCTCTCCCTCTCTGGGAGAGGGAGAGGGGGGTAAATGCAGTCGGAACAACTACGGTCGTCCCACTCTTAATTAAAACAACTATAATTGTGGTTTAAGCTTCGCCTTCGATGTACAAAAACAAAAGACCCATGCCCACCAACGGCAACAGCCAGGTGATGGCAGGGATCAAAATCCAAGGCAAGTACGAGGCGGCGTAGGCTCCGGTCATGATAGGTAATCCTTTTGGTTGCAATTTGGTTTTCAGGAAGCGCAATTAGTTCACAAAACCGCGCAAAATGGCATCGATGCCGCTGAAGTTTTCCAGCAAGAAGTAGGCGACAAAAGCGCTGCCGGCCCCACCCAAGAAGAAACCGCCGGCAAATTGGCTCCAGCCTTCTGCGGTTTGCAGACCCGCCGGTACCGGGGCACAGGTCGATTGGGGTACCGCCGGTTCGGTTTGACCGCCGCGACCGTAGGTCACCAAGCCGTGGGCCGCTAGGGCCGCCGTGCCGATCAACACCAGGGCAAGCGCCGTGACCAAGCCCCCCAAGTTGGCGGCCGCCGGGTAATCCCGCAACGGCCCAAACACCACTTCGGGCCCCACCAAAAAGTAGCCGTGGGCCATCCCCACTTCCAAGCCCCGCAACAGGGGGGACAAACCGGGACGGTAGGCCGGCAGGTTTTGGATGAATGCCCGCACCACCGGCGAATCGCTGATGGGGGTCGACAAATGCCCAAATTGGGGATCGTCGTTAAAAGGTTTTACAAAATCCATGATCGTTAAAATGGATGACACTGGCAATTCTAGGCAAGATGGGGCGATCCCGCCGACCCGTCGCAAACTTTCGTTAGGAAAGTTCGCAAAAATTGTGGTTTTCACCACAGGATGGCGATGAAGACCCCCAGTCCCAAACCGATGGCGCTGGCGATCGCCAAGGATGCGGCGCGTCGGCGGGGGGCAGTTTCGCGGAGGGCTTGGCGGGCAAAGAACAGGGGAGATAACCACAGCAGGGCCAAAACCAAGCGCAGGCAGCCGTGGAGCAGGGCGCGGGAGGGTACCGGCATGCCCAGAAAGAAATAGTCGGCCAAGAAGGTTTGCAGCGCGTCGCCCCCCCGCAGCCACAGGGCCTGCAGCACGACATCGGCGGCGAGCCAACCGGCCGCCCCCAAGACCAACGGCAGTCCCCAAAACCAGGAAACCGCAACCGCTACGGCGATCGCGCCGGTCAAAACGCTGGCCCCCACCCAAACCAACCAGGGCAGGTGGGCGCTGGCGAGGCTCCAACCCCAAAATACATACCAGAGGGCGACCACGGTCAGGGCGACCCCAGGGCGATCGCGCGGCACCGCAGGGGACCACCGGGGAGGGGGGGCGGATGCTACCGATTCTTTGGAAAGGGGGGGGGGTCATACCTTGCCCGAAGGTCATCCTTATTATAGGCAGCCGCCGAAACCAAAACTTTGGGCCGGGGTTGGGGGAAAATGGAAAGCCTTAGCCACGGAGCGGAGAAGGACAAAATCATGGCACTGGGGTTCAAAAATGGCACGGTGTTGCTGCCGGACGGGACGTTGGCCAAAAGGGATGTGGCGATCGCCAACGGTCAAATTGTGGCGGTGGGGGAAGGGGTAGCGGCGGATTTGCCGGAGGCGATCGAGGTGCCGGAGGGGTGGGTGGTGATGCCGGGGGTCATCGATCCCCAGGTGCACTTCCGAGAGCCGGGGCTGGAATACAAAGAAGACCTGACTTCCGCATCCCGGGCCTGCGCCAAGGGTGGGGTCACCGCCTTTCTGGAAATGCCCAACACCCGCCCCCTGACCATCACCCAAGAAACCTTGGACGACAAGTTGGCCCGGGCCGCCCGCAATTGCGTGGTCAATTACGGATTTTTTATTGGTTCTACCCCCGAACTGTTGCCGGATTTGGATACGGCGACCCCTACCTGCGGCATCAAGGCTTTTATGGGTGCGATGCATGGCCCGCTGTTGATGAGCGATCCGGCGGTGCTCGATCGCCTGTTTGCCCGGGGCGATCGCCTGATTGCGGTGCACGCGGAAGATGCGCAGCGGATTGAAGCCCGGCGCCAACTCTATGCCGGGTGCAGCGATCCGGCGGTGCATTCGTTGATTCAGGACAACCAGGCGGCTTTGGCGGCGACCCAGTTGGCGGTGGGGTTGGCCCAGAAATATCGGCGGCGGTTGCACATTTTGCATCTTTCTACCGCCGACGAGGCCCTGTGGTTGCGCACCCACAAACCCCCAACATCAGTTGTGAAGTGACCCCCCAACACCTAATGTTGGACATCACCGCCTACGAAACCTTGGGCACCTTGGCCCAAATGAACCCACCGTTGCGGACTCCGGGCGATCGCCGGGTGTTGTGGCAGGCGTTGCGGGATGGGGTGATTGATTGCATTGCCACCGACCATGCCCCCCACACCCTGGCGGAAAAGGCCCAGACCTATCCCCAATCGCCTTCGGGGATGCCTGGTGTGGAAACCGAATTGCCGTTGATGTTGACAGCAGCTCAGAACGGTGAATGCACGATCGCCCAGGTCAGCCGTTGGATGGGCGAAAACGTGGCCCGACTTTATGAAATTCCCAACAAAGGCCGGATTGCGCCGGGTTGGGATGCGGATTTGGTGGTGGTGAACCTGCGGGAATACCGGCCCGTACTGCGGTCGGAATTGCTCACCAAGTGCGGTTGGAGTCCGTTTGAGGGCTGGAACCTCACCGGCTGGCCGGAAATTACGGTGGTGAATGGTCAAATCGCCTACCGCGATCGCCAAGTCCATCCCGAACCTTTGGGGCAACCCCTGCGGTTTGAGCCGGGATTTTGGGCAGGGGTCTAAGCGCCCTTTCCCATTTTGGGAGAGGGCTGGGTGAGGGCAGCCGTCAAGACCAGCACCGATCGCCGTAGGGGCAGCGCTCGCACACTCGATCGGGCTGGGTTCGGGTGGGGCGGGCTTTGTGCTGGAGGGCCCGCAGGCGATCGCCCAAATCCCGGCGGGTTTGTTGATGTTGAGGTTCGCTGTAGGGAATCGCAACCGATTCACCGGTGGCGGTAAACCAGTAGGTGAAATCGAGGGCGGCGGGGGGCAAAGCAGAGGTTTCCGCCAACACAAACAGGTACAAACGGGTTTGCCAAGACTGGGCCAGGCGATCGGGGGGGGGGAGGCTCCCGATGGGTTTTCCAATCGTAAATGTGGGCCGTGCGATCGCCCACAATCAGCAAATCGTAGATTGCGGTCAAGACCGCCGCCTCTGGGGAAGCATCCGGAAACAAGCAAGTGCGCCGGCATTCCGTCAGCCGTTCGCCGGGGGGCAACACCAACGAAACCTCAAACCGCTGCAACCAGGTATGGAGGGGGTCTTCGGCGGCGATCGGCAACCCCAATTCGGCCTGTTGCCGCAATTGGTGAAACTGGGAACCCAACGCCAGGCGATCGTCCTCCGCCAAAAACGCGGCCGCCAAACCCTCCTCGTAGCGATAGGCGTACTGCCGGGGGCAGGCATCCCAAACCCCAAAATGGCTTTGGGACAAGAGCCACAGGGTCATGGCTTGGCCATCCGGGGATAGCGGGCCAACACCTCCTTCAGGTAGCGACCCGTGTGCGATCGCGGATTGGCGGCGACCTCTTCGGGGGTGCCCTCCGCCACAATTTCCCCGCCGCGATCGCCCCCCTCCGGCCCCAAATCAATCACCCAATCGGCACAGCGAATCACATCCAAATTGTGCTCGATGGCGATCGCGCTGTTTCCCTTGTCCACCAAACGTTGCAGCACATCCATCAGCTTGTGCACATCGTAAAAACTCAGACCGGTGGTGGGTTCATCCACCAAATACAGGGTTTTGCCGGTGGCCCGCCGCGCCAACTCCGTCGCCAACTTCACCCGTTGGGCTTCCCCCCCCGACAGGGTGGGAGCCGATTGCCCCAAACGAATGTAGCCCAAACCCACATCCACCAGCATTTGCAACTTGCTGGCGGCCCCGGTACGTTCTCAAACAACACCGCTGCTTCTTCGATCGTCATGTCCAACACGTCGGCGATGGACTTGCCCTTAAACTTCACCTGCAGGGTTTCCCGGTTGTAACGGGCCCCTTTGCACACCTCACAGGTCACATACACATCCGGCAAGAAATTCATCGCAATCACGTTCACCCCTTGACCGCCGCAGGCTTCGCAGCGACCGCCCTTCACATTGAACGAAAATTGCCCCGCTTTGTAGCCCCGGGCTTTGGCTTCTGTGGTCAGGGCAAAGGTCTCACGAATGGCATCGAAGGCGCCGGTGTAGGTGGCAGGGTTGGAACGGGGGGTGCGGCCAATGGGGGACTGGTCAATGGTGATGAATTTGTCCAGGGACTTCAGACCGGTGATTTCCTCCACCCCGTGGGGCGGGGGCGTGGTGCGCTGAAAATGATGGTGCAACGAGGGGGCCAACAATTCCGCAATCAACGTCGATTTGCCCGAACCGGAAACCCCGGTGATGCACACCAACTTGCCCAACGGAATCCGCACCGTCAAGTTTTTCAGGTTGTTGCGATGGGCGTTGCGAATCTCCAAAAAACGACCGTTGCCCGGTCGCCGCTCGGCCGGTGTGGGCAAATACAGCCGTTGCGCCAAATAGGCCCCGGTGAGGGAATCCGGATGTTGCTCCAAATCGGCCGCCGTGCCCTGGGCCACCACCTGTCCCCCGTGCACCCCGGCCCCCGGCCCAATGTCCACAATCGTATCGGCGGCCCGCATGGTTTCTTCGTCGTGCTCCACCACAATCAGGGTGTTGCCCAAATCCCGCAACCGCAGCAGGGTTTGCAACAGCCGGCCGTTGTCCCGTTGGTGCAGCCCGATGCTCGGCTCGTCCAACACATACAAAACCCCCGTCAACCCGGAACCAATTTGGGTCGCCAACCGAATCCGTTGCGCTTCCCCCCCCGACAGCGTCATCGTGGGCCGATCCAACGTCAGGTAATCCAGCCCCACATCCAACAAAAACTGCAGCCGGGCCCCAATCTCTTTGACCACCCGTTCCGCAATTTGGGCCTGCCGGGAACTCAGAGATAAGGATTGCACCCGCTCCAAACACACCCCAATGGGAACCCCGGTGAAATCGGGCATGCGCCACCCCCCCACCCGTACCGCCAACGATTCTTTGCGCAGCCGCGTGCCGCCGCAATCGGCACAAATTTCTTCCACCAAAAACGGCTCCAATTTTTGCTGCATGGTTTCCGAATTGGCTTCTTCGTACTGGGCTTGCAGAATGTGCAAGATGCCCTCAAACCGCCGCAAGTAGGCGCTGCTGCGATAGGGGGAGTCCACCTCCAGGGGAATTTTTTCGGTGGTGCCGTACAACAAAATGTCTTTTTGATACGTGGTGAGGTCGCGCCAAGGGGTGCTGATGTCAAACCCCGCGTATTTGCCCACGCTCGCCAACAACGACAAATAATACGACTGGGAACGCTCCGTCCACGGGGCGATCGCCGCGTAGACCGGCAAGCTGGGGTCGGGGACCACGGTTTCCGCCGTAAACACCCGCCGGCTGCCCAATCCGTGGCAGGTGGGGCAAGCACCGTAGGGGGAATTGAAGGAGAACATCCGGGGGGACAACTCTTCCATCACCGCGCCGTGTTCGGGACAGGCAAAATTCTCCGAGAACGTGATCAATTGCGGTTCTTCCCCCAACACCTCCGCCAAGGCTACCCCTTCCCCCCGCTTCAGGGCGGTGCCCAGGGAATCTGCCAACCGCTCCTGCAACCCCGGTTTGCTGACCAGGCGATCGACCACCACCTCAATCTCGTGAAACTTGTTTTTGTCCAGCTCCAAATTGTCCGCCAGGTCGCGCACTTCGCCATCCAGCCGCACCCGGGCAAACCCTTCGCTCACCAACTGGGTCAACAGCTTTTTGTGGGTGCCTTTTTTGCCCCGCACCACCGCGCCAACACCTGAAAGCGGCTGCCCTCCGGCAACGCTAACAACCGATCCAACATTTGGTCGAGGGTCTGGGGCGCAATGTTGCGATCGCAAATGGGGCAGTGGGGGTCTCCTGCCCGGCCAAACAACAACCGAAAATAATCGTAGATTTCCGTTACCGTCCCCACCGTGGATCGGGGGTTGTGGGACGTGGATTTTTGGTCGATGGAAATGGCCGGACTGAGGCCGTCGATGCCGTCCACATCGGGTTTTTCGACCTGACCCAAAAACTGCCGGGCATAGGCACTCAACGACTCCACGTAGCGCCGTTGCCCCTCGGCAAAAATCGTGTCGAAGGCCAACGAAGATTTGCCCGAACCCGAGACCCCCGTAAACACCACCAGGCGATCGCGCGGGATGACCAAATCCACATTTTTCAGGTTGTGTTGGCGGGCCCCCCGCACATGAATTTCGTTGCGATCGGGTTTTGGGTCAGACATACTTACCTCAAAAAGGGCGGGGCGGCTGCCGACGAATGGTGAAGCAACACCACCCCTGGCGTTTCCAGAGGGTGGCCACGGTCCATTTTTCCCGGGCGAAAGCCTCCGCCAACGCTGGGTACTTTTCGATGGGCACACCGCTGAGGATGCCCCACCCATCCGGTTGAATCAACTGGGCCAAATAGGGCACCATCCCCAAAATGATTTCGGTCTGAATGTTGCAGGCAAAGCCTTTGACCGGCTCTGGCAACACCGACAACAATTCCCCCAAACTGCCTTCCCGCAACCAGTAGGCTTCGTTGGGCACCCCGTTCAACGCCAGGTTGTCGGCGCTGGCGTGCACCGCCAAGGGGTCTGTATCCACCAAATACATTTTGCGGCACCCCAACGCATACGCCCCAAGGCTGAGAATGCCGGAACCGCAGCCCACATCGGCAAAGGTAAACTGGGTCAAATCGGTTTCGCCGGCCAAGCGAAATTCCAACGCCTCCAAACACATTTGGTGGTGGGGTGATCGCCGGTGCCAAAGGCACTGCCCGGATCGATCCGCAGCACCCGCCGTGGCAAATCCGCCGGCACCGGAATCCAAGCCGGATACACCGCCAACATATCCCCCACTTCCAAGGGCTGCCAGTGGCGCTTCCAACTCTGGTTCCAGTCCTCTTCGGCGAGGGCTTCGCAGCGCACCCGGGGTTCCGGCTGATCTTGCAACACCGCATCCTGCCGCAGCCACAGGGTCAGGGCCGCCAAATCCAACCAAGTGGCCTGTTGTTGGGGAATGTAGCTCCGCAGCAAAACCTCCTGACCGTCGGGGCCGCCCTCGGTGGCCATCCCCCGGCACCCAAACCGCTCCAACCGCCAAAAAATGCTTTCTTCCAAAACGGCGGGTGCCGTGACCCGAATCTCCCACCAAGGCTGGTTGCTCATGCCTGTTCCCTGCACCTCGATCGCTTGCTTCCCCAGCCCCAAAGTCCGATCTTAACCCTTTTGTCCACGTTTCCGACGCTAGTCTTGAAGGTAGGGGCGGCCCGCCCGCAACGCCGCTTCGGCCCGCTGGCATTCCCGCCCCAAGTAGGCCGCATGATCCAAACGGGTGATGGGAATGGGGTTTTCCCCTTCCAACAGGGCGACACAGAGTTCTTTGGCGGTGCGCCCTCGGTACACTTGGGTGGCTTGGCGCGGCGCTCCCCCCGCACAGGGAATGGGTTTGCCGGTGGCCGGGTCGCAGGCCAACCCCTGCTCGTTGATGAAGTTGGTGTAAAACTTGGCCACCAATTCTTGGGTTTGGTCGTCCACAAAATGACGACATAACCGCCGGGATCGAGGGTGAGGGGGCGGTGGGAAAGGCGATCGTCGATCGCCGCGAGGGTTTGTTGCTGGTCGGAGGTAAGGGGGGCCACGGTGCTTTGCGCAGGGAATTTTTTTCTAGGATAGCGGAAGGGGCCCGGCGGCAGTCCAGGGGAAAGAATCGGGTAAGATACCCTTGGCTTCCTGTTCTGCTTGCTGGCGAGCGTACCCATGTCTATGCCGACCCCAGTTTCTGACGAAACCCCGACCGGGCCCTGCTTGGTGATCCGCTACGAGGATGCCGAAAGTACGGTGCCCTTGGTGGGCAACGCCGCCTGGACCCTGGGGCGCAACGAAGACAACGACATTATCTTGGCAGACCAGTGGGCTTCCCGGAACCATGCCATGTTGCAATACATGGAATCGGGGCAATTTTATTTGATTGACCTGGGCAGCTTGAACGGCACGTTTCTGAACGGGCGCCGGGTGTCGATTCCGGTCGTGTTGCAAAACGGCGATCGCATTACTTTGGGCACCACGGAGATTTCGCTGCGGGGATGCGATACGCCCCTACCCGCGGTCAAAAACGTCAAGGCCCAGCGCTCCACGGTGATGTTGCACCAGCGGCGGTTGATTACGGTGTTGGTGATTGACATTCGCAATTTTACGGGGCTGACCCGCCAACTCGAAGAACAGGTGTTGTCCCAGGTGATCGGCACCTGGTTTGCCAAGGCGGGGGAAATCATCCGCCAACACGGCAGCGGCGTGGACAAATACATCGGCGATGCGATCATGGCGGTGTGGGTGCACGAGGTGGTGCGGGGGACGGAACAGGTTGTGGCGGGGGAAATGTTGAACGTGTTTCAGGCGTTGTACGACCTGTATGCCATGAGTGACAGCCTCAACGATCGCTTTCCGTTGCCCTTCCGGTTGCGGATTGGGGCCGGGGTGAACACAGGCCATGCGATCGTGGGGCAAATGGGCATGGGCGATCGCCCGGAGTACACGGCGTTGGGGGACACGGTGAACGCGGCGTTTCGGTTGGAGTCGGCCACCAAGCAACTGAGCTGCGATATTTGTTTGGGGGAAACCACCTACGAACAGTCCCCCCATGCGGCGGTGTTGTTGCCGTTCCAGAAACACACCGTGACCCTCAAGGGCTACGATGCGCCGACCGATACCTACGCCGGCACCTACGAAGACTTGGCCAATTTCCTGGCCCAGGTCAAAAAACAGCCTTTGCCGACCTACACTCCCTGTTAAGGTTTAGGACTTACGCAAATTTGGTCTAAAACCCTGACTCTAAGTGGGGTGTGGGGCGTAGCCCCACTTGAGGCTCTGCCCTCAAACTCTCTTCTCACAGCACTTCCCCAATCAAAATACGTAAGTCCTGTTAAGGTTAAGGGAACCACCTTAATTTTAGGCAGCTATGGAATTGGTGCAACGGCCGCGGCGGCTGCGGCGCAACCCGGCATTTCGCAACTTGGTTCGGGAAACCATCCTTTCTCCGAATGATTTTATTTATCCGCTGTTTGTGATGGAAGGGGAAAATCAGCGGGTGGAAGTGCCTTCGATGCCGGGGACCTACCGCTACACCTTGGATTTGTTGGTGAAGGAAGCCGACGAGGCGCACAACTTGGGCATCAATGCGATCGCCCTGTTCCCAATGGTGTCGGAAACGCTGAAGGACAATGCCGGTACCGAAAGCTACAACCTGGAAGGATTGATTCCCCGTGCGGTGCGGGCGATCAAAGCCGCGGTGCCCGAAGTTTTGGTGGTGACGGATGTGGCTTTGGATCCCTATTCCAGCAAGGGCCATGACGGCATTGTCGGCGAATCGGGGGAAATTCTCAACGATGCCACCGTGGAAGTGTTGGTCAAACAGGCGATCGCCCAAGCCCAGGCCGGGGCGGACATGGTGGCCCCCTCGGACATGATGGATGGGCGGGTGGGGGCCCTGCGCACCGGATTGGACAAAGCCGGGTTTTCCCAAGTGAGCATTTTGGCTTATTCCGCCAAATACGCTTCGGCCTACTACGGGCCGTTCCGGGATGCTTTGGATTCTGCCCCCAAATTCGGCGACAAGAAAACCTATCAGATGGATCCCGCCAACGCCCGCGAAGCCCTGAAGGAAGCGACCCTCGACATCGCCGAAGGGGCCGACATGGTGATGGTGAAGCCGGGGTTGCCGTACCTCGACATCGTGACCGCGTGAAGCAGACGTTCGCCGCCCCGACGTTCGTGTATCAGGTGAGCGACGAGTACGCGATGCTGACCGCGGCCGCGCAGATC
>JAAUUG010000267.1 GCA_012031195.1 Oscillatoriales cyanobacterium SM2_1_8 | reverse complement strand
CTTACTCCCCTCTCCCTCCCTGGGAGAGGGGCTGGGGTGAGGGCAAGATTGTCGTAAACATATTTGAAATGACTATAAAGCCAAAGGGTTTTCATTGTGAATGCCCAACCGGATTTACCCGCAAGCATGAACCTGCAACTTGCCCCCTGGGTGTCTGAGTTTTGGGCATTGCGAAGGCAGTTGGAACGGCTGCCCCTTCCCGCCCTTAATAAACATCCACCTATCCCTTTCATTCCCGACGGGGGACGCAGCTCCCAAATCCCCGGCTGCTTCTGCAAATTGCAAATTTTGGTCGTGACTTGGGGGGAAACCGTCGGCATTTGTCAGGATGATGAAGCCAAACTCACATTGGAATGTAGCGGTGTATACCCAAAACCGGTTTTGGGGGTGGGAATTGCGGATTTAGGCAAGAGCATCCTTCTCAAAATTCGGTTAGGATAGAGGGTATAGCGAAGGCTCGTGAGGAGTCAGGGAGTTTACCTATGCATCATTCCTTTTTGCGCGGAGCTACACAAACCAGTTTGGCGATTTTGGCGGGGATTTGCGGTGCGGGCACGGTTTTGGCCAACCCACAAAGCGTGGGAAACCTGTTGCAGCAGCAAGACCAACTAAGCCCCAATCCTGACGCGCAGGATGTGGCCCAAGTGACCTCGGTCTCGCAGCTAACGGATGTGCGTACGACCGACTGGGCGTTTACGGCGTTGCAGTCCCTGGTCGAGCGCTACGGTTGTATTGCTGGATACCCGGATCGGACGTTTCGCGGTCAGCGCAGCCTGAGCCGGTTTGAGTTTGCGGCGGGTTTGAACGCCTGCATGACCCGGATCAACGAGTTGTTGACGGCGGGCTTGGCCGATAAGGTCAGCAAAGAAGATTTGGCGACGTTGCAACGCCTCCAAGAGGAGTTTGCGGCGGAACTGGGGACGCTGAAGGCGCGGGTGGACGCTTTGGAGGGCAAGGTCACCCGCCTAGAGGGGCAGCAATTTTCCACCACCACCAAGCTGGAAGGAGAAGCGATCTTTGCGGTTTCGGTGAGCGGCGGGGGCGACAATCCCGTGTTTGGGTCGAACTTGGTGCGAGGCAATGGCATCACCGGAGCCCGCCTCAACGACAGCGCCAACCTCAACGCGACCTTTGCTTCGCGGGTGCGGCTCAACTTCAACACCAGCTTTACCGGCAACGACCTGCTGATCACCCGATTGGAAGCGGGCAACGGCGGCAACTTTTTGGGCGGTGTGCTGGGGAACGCCCCCAACGGCAACCTGGGCAATGTCGGGTTCGGTACCTACGGTTTGGACTACAGCGGACTGAGCACCGACATTGTGTTGGGCAAGTTGCGCTACGACTTCAACATCGCGCCGAACTTCCGGTTGTCGGTGGGCCCGACGATGCACATCTACGACCACGTAGACTTCAACAGCTTCGCCAACAACGAGGCGGCGGATTTTGGCAGCAGCTTCTTTATCAACAACCCGCTGGTGCTGTTGTTGAACCAGCAGACCGGTCAAGGCGGTGCGGCGTTCGATTGGAATCCGGGGGGCGGCGCCTTCTCGCTGCGGGGGGTTTACTTGGCAGGCAGAGCGGCTTCGGCAACGCGGCAAATCAATGCGCCCCTGAACCCGATCAATACGGGGATCACCGGCGACCCTTACCAGGGAACGGTGGAGTTGGAGTTTGCGCCGAAGAATAAGGATGGGGAAGCCGGGCCGTTTGCGTTGCGGTTGCAGTACACCCGAGCTTCGATCAACAACCTGGACTACAACACCGGCGGTGTGAACCTGGAATGGGCTTTGTCGAAGGGGTTTGCCCTCTTCGGTCGGTACGGTTTCGGCAGCATCGATGGGCGTCAGGGGCAGTTGGCAAACAACCCGGCGATGAACAATTTCATCAATCGGGATGCGACGGGCAGCACCCTGAATCCGCAGACCTGGATGGCTGGGGTGGCGTTCCCGAATTTGTTCAAGCCGGGGGCGCTGGCGGCGATCGCCGTGGGCAACCGTTCATCGAGAGCAAGGTGGGGAACACGAGCCAAACGAATTTGGAGTTGTTCTACCGGTTGCCGTTGACGGACAGCATTTCGATCACGCCAGATTTGCAGTTTGTGTTCAATCCGAACAACAACAGCACCAACGACACGATTGTGATCGGCACCATCCGGACGGTGTTTAGCTTCTAATCGCCGCCGGTTGATTCGGATGGGGTTTGGGGTACGCTCCAAGCCCCTTTTTGTGGGCCAAGGTCGGCACTTCCAACAAAAAAGCCCCCAGTGGGGGGCTCGACTATCGCAAAAGAGTAAGAAACGGTTGGGTTTCCCTAAAACCCAGCATTGAAGGCAAACGGCAACACTTGGAAGTGCTCTTCCGTCAGGATGGGCGAAGCGGTACCGGTAGGGCTGGTGAGTTCCGCCAACAACACCGCATTGGCCGGAATTTGACCCGCCGCCGTGATCCCAGTCGGTGTGTAGTACACCAAGCCGTTTACCCCGGTGCCACCCTGCAAGTACAGAATGCGAGCCGTCGGCTCCACCGCAATCCCTGGCACATTGAAGGCATTTTGGAACTCCGCCGGGGCGATCGTGTTGCTGGTGGTCAAGCCGAATGCCGGCCCGTTCAACACAATCACATCGTTGAAGACCGTTTCGCCAATATCAAAAGCACCGCTGTTGTTTGTATCCACCAGCAGGTTGGAAGCAAAGTCCGCAATCAAATCGGTGGCTTCGGTCGGGGCATTGAACACAAAGCGGTTGCCCGGTTTTGCGAGGTTGCCCGGTACCGCTGCATTTTGGAAGAGGTTGCCGGTAAAAGCACCCAAATCACGACCGCCAAAGACGGTGTCGGCCCCCAGACCGCCGATGATGGTGTCGTTGCCAGCACCGCCAAAAATTAAATCGTTATCCAGACCCCCATCCAAGATGTCGTTGCCCTCACCGCCATTCAGGGTATCGCGACCGGCTTGCCCCTGCAAAATATCGTTGCCAGCATCGCCGCGCAGGTCATCGTTGTCTACGCCACCGTCGATCGAGTCATCGCCATCGCCGCCGCTCAACACATCGTTGCCAGCGCCGCCAAACATCAGATCGTTGAGTTGCGTACCGACTGCGCGATCGTTTCCTGGCGTACCCGGTAGGAACGAAACGTTTACCGCATCATCGGTCACGTACCCATCGGCGGTATCTTGCAGCACCGCAAAGCCGTTGGGCGCCAAAATCCGAATGCGGAAGGCTTCAATCCCTTCCCCCGTGAGGTCATCAATCGGAAACGCTTGCAAGGTAGTGAAGGACTGCCCTGCCGGAATCACCAACGTACCCAAAGGCAAGTCAGGGCGATCCGTTTGCGCCAAGGTGAAGTCCACACCCACCCGCGCAATGTTGGTGGTGCTGCCTTCCGCAATGGTGCGATCCACCACCACATAATTCACGGTCAGAGGCTGACTGAGGTCACCAGTACGACGCACGGTGAACGTGGCCGTATCAAAAGTTAGCTCCGAAGCAATGGGATCGGTTGGTTCAATGGTTACGGTAGGGCCAGTCAAAGGCGCCACCACCGTATTCCCGATCACCTGGATATCTTCGGCTTGGATGTTGGGCGCACCCTGAACCTGGTTGCCGGGAGGGGTGGCCGGTACCCCAGTTTCACCGGTGGAGTCCAGCCGTGGCGTAAAGATGGCGAACAGTTGGGCATCGCTGGGTAGGCTGCCCTGGCTCAGTCCGGTCGGCACATAGAACATCTGACCGGAATCCCGCAGGTACAAAATGCGGGCTGTGCCTTGACCCAAGATGCTGGCGGCATTGCGGGCACTCTGGAACTGCTGGGGCGAGATGTTGCCGCCGGCGCTCAACCCGGCAAAACCTGCCGCATCCAACACCACCAAATCGCCGGGAGGACGGGAAGGAGGAATGGGCTGACCATCGGGTGCCGGCGGCGCAAAACCGCCCAACTCCACAAAATCCGCCACAACGTCTACGCCATCGGCAGCGCTGCGGAACACAAAGCGATCGCTTCCTGGGCCGCCGGTCAGGGTGTCGGCACCCGGGCCCCCATCCAACTCATCGTTGCCATCGCCGCCGCTCAACACATCGTTGCCCGGGCCACCATTCAGGGTGTCGTCGCCCCCCAAACCGCTCAAAATGTCACTCCCAGGCCCCCAAACAGGCGAATCGCCTGCTGCGTTGCTCCGGT
>JAAUUG010000266.1 GCA_012031195.1 Oscillatoriales cyanobacterium SM2_1_8 | reverse complement strand
GGAAAAACCGTGTCAGTTTTAATTAAAATAACTATATAGCTGTTTTGCATAGCGACGAGACAAAACAACTCGGGTCGCAGGGGCGAAGCCCCCGTACTGGTTCTATTAGGCTTTCGTTGGGCAGGAAAAATCGTGTCAGTTTTAATTAAAATGACTATAGAAACCATGCTTTTTCCGCCTGTGCAATGGTGAGGGTCGCCCTGGTTCACGAATGGTTGACGGAGTATGCCGGCTCGGAGCGGGTGCTGGAACAACTGTTGACGGTGTTTCCCCAGGCCGACTTGTTTGCGGTGGTGGATTTTTTACCGGACGATCGCCGCGCTTTTTGCAGGGCAAGCCGGTGCGCACCACGTTTGTGCAACATTGGCCGGGGGCCCGTCGCCACTTTCGGCGGTATTTGCCCTGGATGCCCTTGGCGATCGAGCAACTCAATTTGACGGGCTACGATTTGGTGATTTCCAGCCACCATGCCGTTGCCAAGGGGGTTTTGACCGGCCCCGATCAATTGCATTTGTGTTATGTGCACTCCCCCATGCGCTACGCCTGGGATTTGCAGCATCAATACCTGGACGATCGCCCCAGCCGTTGGCCGGCCCGGTGGTTTCTGCACCAACTGCGCCAATGGGATCGCCACAGCGCCCAAGGTGTAGACTTTTTTGCGGCCAACTCCCGCTACATTGCCCGCCGCATCGCCAAGTGTTACCGGCGCCCGGCTCAGGTGATTTACCCGCCGGTGGCCGTGGAGCAATTTGCCATCCACCTTGCCCCACGGGAACCCTTTTATGTAACCGCTTCCCGGTTCGTGCCCTACAAACGGGTGGATGTGGTGGTCGCGGCCTTTCGGCAATGGGGCGATCGCCGGCTGGTGGTGATTGGCGATGGCCCCGAACGGTCAAAAATTGAGCAGCAAGCCGGCCCCAACATCGATTTTGTCGGCCATCAACCCCCCGATCGCCTGGCCACATTTTTGCAGCGGGCCCAAGGATTCGTCTTTGCCGCCGAAGAAGATTTTGGCATTGCCGTGGTCGAAGCCCAGGCCTGCGGCACCCCCGTCATTGCCTTTGGGCGGGGGGGAGCCACCGAAACCGTCCTGCCCGATCGCACCGGGGTGCTTTTTGCCGAGCAAACCCCCGCCAGCCTGTTGGCCGCCCTGCAACGTTTTGAGCAGCAACGGCAGATTCACCCCGATCGCTTCACACCGGCCCAATGCCGCGCCCATGCCCTGCAGTTTGCCCCCGATCGCTTTCGGCGGGAAATTCAGCAGTGGGTGGACACCGCCTGGCAAGCCTTTGCCACCGGGCTTCCCCCTCCAGAAATCCACGGTTAGCGCGATCGCCACGCCGCCCAGCGCTGCCGCAGTTGTTCCCAGAGGGTCGGTTGGGGACGTACCGCCACCCGCACTTCTTCATCGGGAAAGGGCTTCATTTGGTAGCCGTATTCCAGGCGATCGGCGTCGGGTCGCAACTTGGGAAACAACCGCAGGGCCCCGCCGTGAGTTCTTTTTCCTGTTGAAAAATGGCCGCGCTGATTTTGTCGCTGCGCTCGACCGCCAACGTTCCCACCGGAAACCAAGGGCTATCGGCGGCGGGCCGCACAAAAATGTTGAAAGTTGGCAGCCCCTGCTTCACCATGTCTTCGTAGCGGCTGGCTGCCTGCTGGCGTTGCTGTTTGCGCTTTTGTACCCCTTCTGGGTTTTGAGGGCGTTGGGGCGGTTCCCCAAAACCACGAAACTCACTCACCGGCTCCAACCTTGTTCACGCATCCTTACTTGCCCATTGTATCGCCGGAAACAGCTTGATTAGGGCAGGGAGGCCGGGGGGAACCCCTGGCTGGCGCCGGGAATTTTAGGTGTTGGTCGAGACCTTTTCCTTGAAGAGTTTGCCCGCCGAAAAACGCCGGCACCACCGTTTCCGGGATGGTCATTTTTTTGCCGGTTTGGGGATTGCGGCCTTCCCGGGCTTGCCGTACCCGACTCTCAAACGAACCAAAACCCACCAACGTCACTTTGTTGCCTTCGGAAACCGCATCGACAATCGTTTCCAGCGCAGCGTTCAACACCACTTCCGCATCTTTTCTGGAAACCGATGCCCGATCGGCGATCGCCTCGACCAATTCCCCTTTGTTCATAGCCCTTTGGAACTCCTTCACATCGCGCCGATAATACACAGCCCGCCCCAGAGCGTCAAGAAAAGCCGAACAAGAATTTGCCGGGGTTGTCAAGGTCGAAGCCCTCGGTTTGAATGGTAGGGCAGCGAGCTGGAAAGAGCCATGACGTTTGCCATTGCTACCGACGGTGAAATTCCGCCTTCCGTTCAGCTTTACGATCGCCTGTGCCTGGCGATCGCCTCGGGGGTATACCCACCGGGCAAACGGTTGCCCAGCATCCGGCAACTGGCGGCCTATACCGGCTTGCACCGCAACACGGTGAGCAAAACCTATCAGGCGCTGAAGGGGGCGGGGTTTGTGGAACGCGGGGGGGGGGCCGGGGTTTAACGTGCGGCAGCGGGAAGCGGCCCAAGCTGCGGGCCCGGCCGTCGGCGAGGCGATCGATCGTCTGTTGGCGCTGGGCCATCCCCTGACCGAAATCCCGACCCTGATTCAGTCCGAGGTGGAAAGACGGTTGCAGGGGCGGGCCGGCGTGTTGGTGTTGCACCTCCAAGAAGACCCCGGCATTGGCGAGATGTTGGTGCGGGAACTGGAGGGGAGCTTGGGGCTGGCGGTGCAACCTTTGGCCATCGAGGCGCTGGCGGCCAACCCGCTCCCGCCCCAGACTTTGGTCACCACGCGATTTTTGTTGACCCAGGCCCAGCAGGCCTTGGGCGATCGCCCCGGGCGTTTGGTTCCTTTGGATATCTACGACTACCAGGCCGAATTGCAGATCGTGCGCGAAATGCCCCCCCAAAGTCGGTTGGGTTTGGTCTCTCCGAGCAAGGGCGCCCTGCGGATGGCCGCCACCATTGTCCACAGCGAACGCCCCGATTTGTTGGTGTCTACGGTGTTGCCCCAAGATACCTACCGTTTGCAACACATCGCCCGGCAGTCCCATACCATCATCGTCGGCCACGGGGGCGAAGTCGAACTCTCGGCGGCGGTGCGGGCCGTGCGGGGCGAACGTACCCGGCCCTTGCGCCTGCTCCGGTGCGATCGCTATGTGGCGCCTGCCTCCCTTCGGCAACTCAAGGTAGAATTGGGGCTATCCTGAAGGGCCCTTGCGGTTGTGTATGGCGACGTTTCTGCTTGAGGTCGGTACCGAAGAGTTGCCGGCGAGTTTTGTGGCCGATGCTTTGCGGCAATGGGAAACCAAAATTCCGGCCAACTTGACGGCCTTGGGGCTCACGGCCACGTTGCACACCTACGGCACCCCCCGCCGCTTGGCGGTGGTATTGACGGACTTGCCCGATCGCCAGCCCGATCGTGAATTGGCCGTCAAGGGGCCGGCCCTCGCGGCGGCTTTTGGCAACGGCGATCCCCAGGGGGAACCCACCAAAGCGGCGATCGGGTTTGCCAAGGCCCAGGGGGTAACGACGGCGGATTTGGTGGTGCGGGATACCGAAAAGGGCCCCTGTGTGTTTGCCCTGCGTCAAGAGGTGGGTCGCCCTACGGCCGAAGTGTTGACCGAATTGGCCCCCCAATGGGTTTTGGGTTTGGAAGGCAAGCGGTTGATGCGGTGGGGCCACGGCGATTTGAAATTTCCCCGCCCCATTCGCTGGCTGGTGGGTTTGCTGGATGACCAGGTGCTGCCCATCGCCCTGGAAGGACTGAAGGCGGGGCGGCAAACCTGGGGTCACCGGGTGTTGGCGCCGGGGCCCGTCCTGCTCGATCGTCCGGCGGATTATTTGCCCCGGTTGCGGGAAGCTGGGGTGTTGGCGGATGTGAACGAACGCCGGGAACGCATTTGTCAGCAAATGACCGGTGTCGCCGAGTTGATGGGGGCCACGGTGGAAGTGTTGCCGGATTTGCTGGCGGAGGTGGTGCACTTGGTGGAGTTTCCCACCGCTGTGGTCGGCGAGTTCGATCGGGAGTTTTTGAAATTGCCGGAACCGGCGATCGTGATGGAAATGGTGGTGCACCAACGGTATTTTCCGGTGTACGACCGGGGCACCCCCCGCGCCTTCTGCCCTATTTCCTCACAATTTCCAACGGCGACCCGGCCAAGTCCAAACAGATTGCCCAGGGCAA
>JAAUUG010000265.1 GCA_012031195.1 Oscillatoriales cyanobacterium SM2_1_8 | reverse complement strand
TTTACCAACCATCCCATAGTGACCACCGCCCATACTTCAAACGCTTCTGCGCAGTTCTTTCCCTCATCCTCAATGGTAAGCTCCCACCCTGCATTCGGCCCATTTTCTCCGCCAACTACTTTATGGCCCTGCACAAGGACCCCTCCGACCCCACCAAACTGCGACCCATTGGCATGGGTTCTGCCCTTAGGCGCTTTGCTGGCAAGTACATTGCTGAACTCCTATCCGATGAATTCGCCCAGTTCCTCCTTCCCACCGGCCAATTTGGCATCTCAGTCAAAGGTGGCCTCCAATTTATGGTCGACACAGCCAGAGCCCAACTCCACAGGACTGTTTCCAGCCCGACCCCAACCAGAGCCCTTGTCCTCCTAGACCTCACCAACTGCTTTCAACTCCATCTCCCGCCAGGCCGCTCGCGATGTCCTCCTTTCCACCCCCCAGTTCCACTGCATCCTCCCCTTTGTAGATCTTCTCTATGGAGACCCCAATCGATGCTACTACACAAGCGACTCCGGTGACTTGGACTGGTTCACTCAACAAGAGGGCTCGGCTCAAGGCTGCCCTTTGGGTTGCATACTGGCGGCCCTCGTCATCCTTAAACATGTTAAACAACTGCAACCCCTCTTAGACTCCTGGGCCATCCAACGCACGCGCCAAGCACTCCCAGGCGACGATGGCGAAGGCACCAAGGCCACCCTTCAATCCTACATTGATGACACAGCCACTTTTCTCCATCCACAAGACATCATCCCCTTCCTCCAACATTTCCAACTGCTAGGCAAACCCTTAGGCTTACACTTAAATTTTGCTAAAACCAAAATCCTCACCACCACCACCGGCATCTCTGTCCGACAAATGCCCCCAACACCTCACACGCTGGCCCTCATCCAAGCTCTGGACTACATCGAAGCACGTGACTCCTCCTTGTTTCCAGACCCTGAAATCACCAGTGGCATCCGTTATCTGGGCCAACCCATTGGATCCCCCAACTTTGCACACACTTTCCTTCTCAAAGCGGCCGCATCCTACGCCACGGCTGTCGCCAAGCTTATGACCGATCTCTCTGACAAGCACACGGCTTCCCTCCTCTTTCGCAGCTGTGCCCAACCATCTCTTCAGCATCTCCTGGTCTCTGATGTCTACTATAACTTTGATCCCACCGCTCCAACGCCTCCTCTACATGAGTGGACGAGTCCTTTCATGGACCGAATAACCACAGCCACCAATGCCTTCCTCGCCTATCTTGGAGACTCCCCTCACCTCCCATCCCATTCCCACGCCATTGCCATCCATCCACTCAAACAAGGTGGTCTCGGCTTCCGCGACCATAGCATTGCTGCCCTTCCTGCTGTTGTTATCTCCCTCACTCGCTCCCTCCGATATGCCACCCATGGAATCCCCCTTTCCTCCGGCACCGTAATCCTGCCCAAGCCACTCGCACGACCACTTGCCTCCTGGAACAAACCACATACCACCATTCCCCTGTTCCTCCTCTTCAACTGCCTTGCCCCCTCAGTGGTGTCCCTTCACGATGTTCTTCGTCCCAAACACACGCCACTCCAAACTGTTGCTAGCCTCGTCTCTCATGGCAACCTCCATAGCCTGGCATCCTCAATCTACTTACACCACTGCACCGCTCACATAACCACCTGTGCTACCACTTCCAGCCCCTCAGTAGCAAAATGCTTTCCCTCCATCCTTTCCCCTCTCACAAGCCTCCCGTTAGCCACCTACTATCGACGTCACCCCCACAACCGCCTCTCCACTGCCGTTTTCACGGTTCTGTATCAACGCAAGCTCCGTCTTCCCATCCTTCCACCAACGGTGGCCCAGCATCCCTGCAGACACTGCCACCGCACCCTCGATCCCTATGGTGACCACCTCTTTGTTTGTCGGTACTCCAAAAAGCTCTTCAGCAACAACATTTGTGATACCCTCTACCACCTATGCCGGCACCTAGCCCCACCAGCTGGTTCACACAAACATCTCACAATGTGACCTGGGAAACAACTGGCCTTCTCACCGACCCGAACTACCAGAACCTGCGCCCTGCTGATGTGGGCCTCCTCCTCACCTCATCCCCTTCCTCCCCCGCCGCCGCCGCCGCCACATCCGTCCCGGAGCCCAACGCGATGCCCACATCCGCCGTGGCCAGGGCCGGCCCGTCGTTGGCCCCATCCCCCACAAACGCCACCCGATACCCCTGGGCTTGCAGCGCCGCGACCGCCGTGGCTTTGCCCGTTGGGGAAACCTCTGCCAGCACGTTGGCCGGAGGAATGCCCAGCTCGCCGGCCAGGGCCAAAGCCGTCGCCCGGCGATCGCCCGTCAACATCCACACCCCGTCGTAACGCGCTTGCAGGGCTTGCACCGCAACCTTGGCCTCCGGCCGCAGCCGATCCGCCAGGGCGATCGCCCCAACAATTTGGTTTTGCCAACTCACCAACACCGGGGTATAGCCGGATTGCCCCCAGGTTTCGAGGGTTGTCCGCCACCGGGGAGCCACTGTCACCCCCCAGGACTCCAACCAAGGGGGGGGAACCCACCGCCACCCAATCCCCATCCACCTGGGCCCGCACCCCCTGGCCGATGGCCACTTCGGGGGACGGGCCGGGCAAAGGGGTCGCCGCCGCCGCAATCGCTTGGGCAATGGGATGGGGATTGTCCCGCTCCGCCGTCGCCGCCAAGGTCAAGACCCAATCGGGGCGATCGCCCGCCACCGCGGCCACCGTCAACCGCCCGGCGGTGAGGGTACCGGTTTTGTCCAACACCACCCCGTTCAGACCGGGAATCCGCTCCAACACCTCGCCGTTGGCCACCAAAATGCCCCGTTCCGCCGCCAGACCGGTGCCCACCGCCAAGGCACTGGGGGTCGCCAACCCCAAAGCACAGGGGCACGCCACCACCAACACGGCGATCGCATATTCCAAGGCCGTGAGGGGCGGGGCACCCGCCAACTGCCACCCCACCAACGTGGTCAACGCCAACGCCATCACCCCATAGGCAAACCCCCCCGCCACCCGATCCACCAGCCGTTGAATTGGGAATTTGTGGGTTTGGGCCCGGTTCACCCACGCGGCAATCTGCCCCAAAGTGGTATCGGTACCCACCCGCGTTACCCGCATCGTCAAAGCCCCATTGAGGGCTAGGGTGCCCCCACCACCGTGGCCCCCGGCCCCTTCATCACCGGCAACGATTCCCCCGTGAGCAAGGCTTCGTTGATTTCCGCCTGTCCCACCTCAATTTCCCCATCCGTGGGAATCTGCTCGCCGGCCACACCACCCGCTTCGTAATATTCCAGGCGCACGGGCACCAGGGTATCGGTGATGTCGACAACGGCCGTAAAGTTCGTGGCCGCCTGGTTACGCCATTCGTCGATGACCAGCTGGTTGTCGACCCACAGGCGAACGCCATCATCGGCCGTTGCCGTGAACTGGTAGCGGCCAAGGCTCAGGGCCAATTCCTGTGTCCAGCTGACCGAGAAGGCTTCAGGATCGACCTGAGCCACCGGGGCACCCACCGTGTTCATATCGATGGAGGCCTCGCTGCGCACGGCAACCGGCGCGCCGCTGAGGGTGGTATTGTTGTAATAACGCGCTTCCCAACTGCCTTGTGGGCTGGTCAACTGCCGCCAATCCAGCTGAGCCACGGCCTTACCGCCGGTTTCATAGTAGGCAACACGCACCTGATGCGAGCCAGCCTGGAGATAGATGTCGCCGGTGACGGTGTGCACCTGGCTGTCGGTCCAGGAATCGATCACCGGTACGCCATCGACCCAGACGCGCATGCCGTCATCGGTGGTGGCGGTGAAGCGGTAGCTGCCCGCGCGAACTGGACATCTTGTATCCATTCGGCCGAGAAATTTTCATTGTCGACGATGGGGTGCCGGGCTGCCGTCACCCCAGTTGTAGTTGATGGCGGGTTCGGTTCGCTGCAAAACGGGCGTCCCGCTGAGGGTCAGGTTGTTCCAATACCTGGCCTGCCACGAGCCAGCCTGAGCAGCCAGCGGCTGCGGTTGTGACCCGGCAGCAAACAGGAGCAGCCCCAGGATGAGCGTCAGGCTCATCCAGAACCATCTTTTACCATTCAAGCGGTTCATTTTTTCTAATCCTTTGCGTTAAAAATCGTCGGTTTAAGGGGTGCTTTTGGGGATTGATGCGCGAATAGAAACGGCGTTCCCCGCCC
>JAAUUG010000264.1 GCA_012031195.1 Oscillatoriales cyanobacterium SM2_1_8 | reverse complement strand
GGACAGGGGTGGCAGGGGTGAAACCCCTTGGCTAGGGGGCGCAGCCCCCAAACCCCTTTTCTTTCGATGTCTGAATCTACCCGAATATGGCCATATAGCCGTAAATAGCTTGGTCAGGACGGCTTGCCAGACTGCAGCGATACCGATCGCCGTCCCTCCGCCGGGGCGATCGCCCAACCTCTCCCCTACCCTGCAAAAAACCGCAGATCCGGACAAAATCCCGCAAGCCCTTCGCGATTGTGGTACGCTCTTGAGAAGGAAGGGCATGATGCAAGTCCGGACAGAGCACCGGATAAAAATCCGTTGGAGATTGAGCTATCTGAGTTCAGGTACTTGAATTCAGCGGTTCAGTTCTTTTGTTCTGTCCATGTGTTTGGCCACATGCTCAGTCACATAAGGGCTCAGGCTAGGGGTGGTGGCTTGAGCGAGGACTTGGGATAGGATTTGGGACAGAGCTTAACCAAGTCTGTTTGGCCCGAAATTTGTCCCGAATCTGGCGAAAAATTAAATTGAGACCATTAAAATCTGGTTTGAAAGCCGGTTGAAAGCCTCTTAAAAAGTAGATCCCAAAAACATAGATCCCCAAAAGGAGAGCCAAAGCAGAGCCTTGGAGATCTGCATGGATTTCTAAATGATGGATTTCTAAAGGAGGTTTTCAGATGGGCTTGCAAGCCAATTTCTCAATGGGTTCTCAGACTAAGTTTTCAAGTCAATCTTTCAAGTCAAGTTTTGAAGTGAGCTTGCAAGGAAATCTTAAAGGCTCTTTTTGAAGGCTCTTCTTAGGTCACGGCAAAGCTACCGGAAAAGGTCAGAAAATGCAACCCCTCATCGTGAATTTTCCCGACAATTCTTCGGATGCGCTGGCAGAGCGTCTCGACTTGCTGGCGGATCGTGTGGCAACCCATGCCGATCTCTGGAAGAAGGTTGGGGGGCGGCGGGTAGCCAGCACCGTGATGACCGCGACGGTTTTGGCTGGGGGCATGACGGCGATCGCCCTGCCTGCCCAGGTGGCCCAGGCGGTGGAGGCGACGGAAGATGTGATCGCGCTCCAGCAACTTTTGGCAGACAATGGGTTTTCGCCGGGGGCCATCGATGGCGTGTTGGGGCCGGCCACCATTGCGGCGATCGAGAGCGCCCAGGCGGAATTGGGTTTGGCGGTGGATGGGATTGCCGGCCCCCAAACCTTTGCGGCCCTGAGCGAAGGCGGCGCCACCTTTGACCTCGAAGACAGCGCCTACGTGACCCAAATTCAACGGCTGTTGACCGAAAACGAATTTTACGATGGCCCAATTACGGGATTTTATGGGCCCCTCACCCGAGCCGCCGTAACGCAAGCGCAAGCAGCCTATGATCTGACCGAAGACGGAATTGCCGGGCCCCTCACCTTGGCGGCGTTGCAGGGGGGGCCGCCCAGCACCGATCCGGGCACCGCAGACAGTGCCAGCACTCGGCAACTGCAAGACCTGCTCACCCAACGGGGGTTTTACACCGGGCCTTTGTCGGGGGTTTACGGCCCGCTCACCGAAGCCGCCGTGCTGGAAGCGCAAGCAGCCTATGGGTTGACCGAAGATGGGCTCGCGGGCCCCTTAACCTTGGCGGCGTTGCAGGGGGGGCCGCCTAGCACCGATCCGGGTACCGCAGACAGTGCCAGCACTCGGCAACTGCAAGACCTGCTCACCCAACGGGGGTTTTACACCGGGCCCTTGTCGGGGATGTACGGTCCGCTCACCGAAGCCGCCGTGCTGGAAGCGCAAGCAGCCTATGGGTTGACCGAAGATGGAATCGCCGGGCCGCTGACTTTGGCCGCCTTGCGAGGGGGGGCACCGAGCGCGCCACCCATAGCCGCAGAGAGCAGTCCGAGGGTTCGGCAACTGCAAAACCTGCTGACCCAGCGCGGGTTTTATACCGGGCCCTTGTCGGGCATTGACGGCCCCCTGACGGAGGCAGCGGTGCGGAAAGCGCAGGCCGCTTACCGGTTGACGGTGGACGGGATCGCCGGGCCCCTCACCTTCGCGGCATTGCAAGGGGGAGCCCCACCGGTGGCGGCGGTACCAACGCCCACCCCTGCTGCTCCATCCACCCAGCTTTCGCAGGCCGAGGTGCGGGAATTGCAGTTGTTGTTGCAGCGGGGCGATTTCTACAGCGGGCCTCTCGACGGGATTTTGGGGACGCAGACCCGGACAGCGGTGGCGGCGGTGCAACGGGCTTTGCAGTTGGTGCCCGATGGTCAGCCCACCCCCACCCTCTTGGCTACCCTGCGGCAAAACGTACCGGCGGCGGGAGGTGTGGCGGGAGGGGGTTCCGGGAACGGCGGAACCGGCAACGCGGTGCCAACGCCGGGGGGAGGAGCCAGCAACGTTGCGGCCGCTCCGACCCTGGAATTGCAGCAATTGTTGGCCCAAAGGGATTTTTATTTGGGGCCGCTGGACGGTCAGAGCGATGCCACCCTCACGGCGGCCATCCGTCGTGCCCAAAACTGGTACGGGTTGACGCCGGCCGATGGCCGCTCTTCGCCGGAACTGGTGGCGCGGTTGCGGGCCGATCGCTATGCCAAGGTGTCCTGAGGTAAACTACAGGGCAAGCAGGCGGCTGACTGAGCGGTATGGGTTGGCAAAAAGATTGGCGCGATCGCAAACGCTGGCTCAATGTGGGGTTAGGTTTGGCGGCGGCGGCGTTGGCGGTGGGTTTGCAGGTGCCCAAATTGGCCCAAAGGACGGGGGGAGAGTCGGCGGCGGCTTCCCGCAATTGGGTTGCCCAAGAGGAAATCCGCCTGCAGGCTTTTAAGCTGTTGCCGGAGCGGGGCTTTGGCTTTCGCAACATGGTGGCCAACTGGACGTTTCTATCGTTTCTGCAGTACTTTGGCGACGATGTGGCGCGGGATGCCCATCAAACCGGCTACGCCCTGAGTGGCGATTATTTCGAGGTCATGGTGCGCCATGACCCCCGCTTTGTTTACAGTTATCTTTATCTTTCGACCGCGGTTTCGATGTATTCGGCGGATCCGCGCCGGGCGATCGCCTCTATCGTCAGGGGTTGCCCTCGCTCGATCCCAAGTTGCAACCGGAGGCTTTTCTGGTGTGGCGGTTTCGGGCGATCGATGAGCTGCTGTTTTTGGGAGATGGGGTCGCGGCGCGGGCGTCCTTCTTGCAGGCGGCGGATTGGGCGGAAAAGGCGGTGGTGGGTTCGGCCGATGGCGACGATCTGCGATGGGTGGCCAATTTGTCGCGGCAAACGGCGGCCTTTTTGGCTCAAAATCCGGCGAGTTTGCCGGCCCGCCGTTCGGCCTGGAAATCCATTTTGGCCTTGGCGCGCGATCGCAAAGCCGAGGCGCGGGCGGTTCTGGAGTTGCGGGCTTTGGGGGAAGAAGCCACTTTTGTGCCGGGACAGGGCTGGCAGTTTCGTCGGCTGAACCCGGGCGGGGCTTCGTAGCTATAGCTGTAAGTAACTTGGTTAGGCCGGGGTGCAGGGGTGAAACCCCTGGCTGGGTTGTGCCCCAACCCCCTTTCCTTCGATGTCCGAACTTATCCGAATATAACCATATAGTTATTTTAGTTAAGAGTAGCACGATTATAGTTGTTCTGACTGCGTTTACTCCCCTCTCCCTCCCTGGGAGAGGGGTTGGGGGTGAGGGCGAGACTGTCGCAAACACATCTAAAATGACTATAGCTATATTTTCTTAAGCAAAAAAAGAGGGGAACCCAAGACCCGCCGCCGGTTTTCTTTGGGGGAACGCACGCCATGGTAGATTGGGGTGCCGATCCATCGACAAATTTATGGCTGCTTTTTCCCCTGAAATCTTGGCTGCCGAAGGCCTAACGCCAGCGGAATATGCCTTGGTTTGCGAACGGCTGGGACGGGAACCCAACCGAGCGGAATTGGGCATGTTTGGGGTGATGTGGTCGGAGCACTGTTGCTACAAAAATTCGCGGCCGCTGCTCAAACAGTTTCCGACCACCGGGAGCCGGGTGGTGGCGGGGCCAGGGGAAAACGCCGGGGTGTTGCGAATTGACGATCGCTTTACGGTGTGCTTCAAAATCGAAAGCCACAACCGACCGTCGGCGGTGGAGCCCTACCAGGGGGCGGCGACGGGGGTAGGGGGCATTCTCCGGGACATTTTTACAATGGGGGCGCGGCCCATTGCCCTTCTGAATTCCCTGCGGTTTGGCTCCTGACCGATCCGTGGGTGCGGGGGCGGGTGGCGG
>JAAUUG010000263.1 GCA_012031195.1 Oscillatoriales cyanobacterium SM2_1_8 | reverse complement strand
CATCGTAGAGAAACCCACCCAAATCGGGCAAACTTTGAAACAGCCCTAGGGTTTGGGGGGATTCTTGGGCATCGAGCAGGGGTTTCATTTGCCAGTAGGCTTTTTGGTAAAAATACCAAGGCACCGACGGCCACAGGTGATGCACTAGGTGGTAATTTTGCCCCAGCAACAACACGTTCAACCACGCACCAGGATAAAACGCGGGCATTTTTCCAGCGATCGCGCTCCCGAAACGGGCGGTGGGGGCAAATAATCAAAAAACAACCCCAGCAAAAGCCCCACAATGCCCGCCGGCACAAACCAATACCCCAAAATGTAGGACAGGCAGCCCAATCGATAGGCCACCACCAACGCCCCGATTTGGGTCGCGCGGGTCAAAAACCATTCCCACAGCTCGTACTTGCGCCAGAGGCGGCGTTGGAAAAAGTAAACCTCATGGTAGAAAAAACGCACCGCCACCAGCCAGAGGGGCCCCCCGTCGAGACAAAGTGATCGGGGTCGTTTTCTGGATCGTTGACGTGGATGTGGTGTTGGATGTGCACCCGCGTAAAAACCGGATACACAAACCCCAAAGCCCAAGCGGAAGCATGGCCGATCGCCGCATTCCAGAAGCGATGGCGATGGGCCACCCCGTGGGAAGCATCGTGAATTGCCGTACCCAAGACGTGCAGCACCAGCAAATTGACCAAGAACACCAACGGATGGGGCCACTGCCACCACCAATACCCCATGGTTGATAAAGCCGCCGCCCCAAACGCCACCAATGTTAGCCAAACCGTCGGGTTCCAGCCCCCCGCTGCCCCCATCAACGCGAGCGGGGCGGTCGGGGTTTTGCCCACTTGCTGCATGTCTTACTCCTAAACCCACCTCAGTATAGTTTACAAATCGTTGCAAAGGGCGCCTAGGGTGGCCCCAGCGTCCCGAAAACGTTGCCTAGGGTCGCTGCTGCCCGCAAATGCCCCCAAAATCCCCCCAATGTCCCCATTTTGGGCCAACCTCCCCGTTTGCTGCCGGGACTTGGCCAAGCCGTGCAACCTGCCATCCAGGCTACCATCAACGCCATCCCGTGCCCCAACGATCGCGGGGCCACCCCTGCCGCCGCAAAACCCTGGCCGAGGGTCACGGATTTGTCCGTTGCGGCCCGTTCTTGGCGAGCGGCGGAGGGTTTGGCCATTTTTTTTGCGGTATGCTGAATTCAGCAAGCGTTGATGGTGGCGGTTTGAATCCCATTCCTGTTCCGGCCCCGATTCACTACGAGCTGCTGTTGCAACTCCTGGAACGGCAAACCGTACCGGCCCTCGAAGCGGCGCAACGGGATGCCCGGCAAGGAAAAGCTGCCGCCGAGTTGCTGCAGGATGTGCAACAGGCCCTGATCTTGCTGCGCAAAGCGGCCTCCATTCAGCGCCACCTCGAAGCCGATTGCGCCTACCGGGGGTTGCCCCTGACCTATCGCTGGTCGCTGAATGAACCGACCTTGGTCTGGGAACGTCTATCACCGGAGGGGCCAGAAAACCTTCCCGAAAACGGCGACAAGGGTTCAAAATACGTTGTGCCACAAACTTAGGTTTACAAACTTAAAGGCCACAAACTTAGGGCTACAAACCGGGTGACACCAACCCAAACAAAACCTTAAATGAGTTTGTGGGCGCTATTTTCAGCAAACCTTTTGGCAGGCTTTCTGGAAAACCTGAATTCAGCCTAAATTGCCCAAAGCCCAATTTGCTCAAAACAGATCGCGAAAAACAGGTACCCAAAAGCCTGTTTTCCCCGATCGGGAATTGTTTCAAGATGTGTTTCCAGACTTGTTTCAAAGCCTGCTTCGGGGTTGGGCCCAGGGCCCCTGGTTTTGCCTGAGCCTATCCCAAATCCCAAATTCCCAAATTGAGGTTGTCATGAACATTAGACCAGCAATGCTGCGGGCCGAGGATATAGGTCTGGCTTACTTTTGGTTGCGGGCGATCGTAGGCGTGAACTACTTTAACCATGGCTTTGTGCGCCTCGGCAACATGACCGGTTTTGCCGATGCCATGGTCGATCGCTTTAAGGATACGTTTTTGCCCTCGGGCTTGGTGTGGTTGACGGGGTTGGCCGTGACGCCGGTAGAATTTGTCGTGGGCATTTTGCTGACGGTGGGCTGGTTTACCCGTTCGGCGCTGGTCGCGACCCTGGCCCTCATGGCGGTGTTGATGTACGGCGTGACCTTGCTTCAAGACTGGAGCACCGCCAGCAGTCAATTGGTTTACGATCTGATTCTGTTTGTGTTGTTGGCGGGCGTGGGCTACAACCGATGGGCGATCGATTCTTGGTTGGCCCGTCGCGGGTCGCCGCGCGCCGAGGGCGAGGAAACCCTTCCCAATCCCCGCCGCCGGAATGGCCGCAGAGCCGCCCTCTTCCCCTAAACCATCAAAACGATCGCCCGTTTTTGCAACAGCGATCGCAGGGTGGCGAAGGCAAACCCTTTTTCCAGCAGGATCGGCACGGGGGTTTGGCCATCGCAGGCGTGCATCAAATCAAATTCGGCGTCCGTGAACCTCAGCAATTGGTAATCCGGGTCAAAAATGGCCCGGGCGGGCCAGCCGTCCAGGCAGGGATGGTGTTGGGGAATCGCCCCCTGCCAAGCCCGATCGTCGTTCGGATGAAACCGAGGCAAAGGCGTTCGGGCCAAGAAAAACTCGTAGTGGGAAATGTCGGTGTCGAGCAATTCAATGAGCCGATAGCGATCGCGTTCCGAGAGGGTTTCGGCTCGGGCCAAGCATTCGGGATCGCTGCCCAGCAACCGTTCCAACTGCCACACATGGGGGTTGGAAAACCCTACAAATTGCAGGTCGGTTTGGTCGAGGAGGGCGAACAAAGAGGGGATTTCGTAATCAATTTCTTGGGGATGGAGGTACATATCGGCAAAGCACTCATCCCGCTGATTTTCCAAAGACCACCGTTGCTGTTCCCGCAACCGCAGCCGATTGGTTTCCGGCAGGGCCCCAAACACCGATCGCCCCAACTTGACGGCCTGGGGCAGCGCGTTGTCCGGGAGGCGGGTGCGCAACAACATCAACGCCTCCTGCATGAGGCCGATCTCCCAGCGTCCGATTTTGGCATACAAAAACAAGTGCAAAAGACCGCCGGGAGCCAGCTTGGCGGCCAAGGCTTGCAGACCCCGTACCGGATCGGCCAGGTGGTGCAGCACCCCGACGCTGTTGATGAGGTCAAATTCGCCGGGCAATTCCCCCGCATCGTAAAGGCTCATTTGCCGAAACACCAACTGCCGCCCCGCAGCATCACAAGTGCGGCGGGCCCGCTCCCGCGCCACGTTGAGGGTGCCGGCGCTGATGTCGATCGCCGTGATGTCGGCCGTCGGGTTGAGGTGGGCCAGATATTCGGTGCTGACCCCGCTGCCACAGCCGGCATCCAAAATTCGGGGAGGGGTTGGCGGCGGCAACTGCCCCCCGGTGCAAAACGCATAGGCTGCCGGCCAGCTCCATCGCCAGTTGTACCCTGGAGGGGCCTCGTCCAAAACCGGGTCGGGGGGAAACGGGAACGTATCGTAGAGTTGGGCGACGGCCGCGGTCACGGCATCTGGATGGAGGGGGGAGGAGTCCGTCATCGGGGCGGGGGTCTGTGTGGGGTTTTCCATTGTAAGGGGTGGCAAACATCCCGGCGGCCCTTAGCCGTGCAAACACCCTTCCGGCAGCGTTTCCCCAGTGTCGTTGGGCTCGTCCAAATGCTCCGAAACCGATCGATACAGCGTCATGACGTGCTGATCCTGCAGGCGGTAGAAAACCCGCCGTTTTTCCTTGCGAAAACTCACCAACCGCAGCGTGCGCAACAGCCGGAGTTGATGGGATACCGCCGACTCGTTCATGGCTACGGCAGCAGCCAAATCGCAGACACACAATTCTTGCTGGGCGAGGGCCGACAAGATGCGCAAGCGGTTGGGATCGGCCAACAACGCAAACACTTCGGCCATGCGTTGGGATTTTTCGATGGAAAGCACTTTGGGTAAAACCGCCGCAATCATGAAGGGCTCTGTCGATACGACCTTGGAGCAACATTGTAACGGATGGCTATGGATTCTCCCGTAGCCTGTCCGGAGCCGTCGCGGGGCGATCGCCTCCCCCAGCCGATTTGGAGCCGGTTCCATTTATAGCTGCAAACAACTTGGTTGGGACGGGGTGCAGGGGTGAAACCCTGACTGGGGGCGCAGCCCCCCAAACCCCCTTTTCTTTCGATGTCT
>JAAUUG010000015.1 GCA_012031195.1 Oscillatoriales cyanobacterium SM2_1_8 | reverse complement strand
GCAGTTTTGTTAGGACAGGGTGCAGGGGTGAAACCCCTTAGCTGGGGGCTGCCCCCAAACCCCCTTTTCCTTCGATGTCTGAACTTACCCGAATATAGCTATACGTACGTGAGGTTGAGGAGAGCAGCTCCCACTTCCTCCTTAATAGCAGGCTCAGGAAACGAGAAGCAGGTCTTGGCTCGTCAAATTCACACTCAGGCGTTGGGGTGGGGTGTCACCCAGGCGCGCTGTTGGTGGGAAAGATGCACCGCAGCCATGATTTGCTGGCTGTACAACCCCTCGGCCAAACCGGGCACCATGGGCATATCGTTGGCGATCGCCCCCAAAAAGTGCTGCCAGAGGGCCCGTACCGGAGCGATCCGGCCATCCGCAAACCCGTCGGGGATGTCGTAGGTGCTGGGTACGGGCACCATCCGAAACTCTTCGCCGGGGCGGGCGTGCTGCACCGTAAACCCCCGGACATAATCTTGGAGGTTGGGACTGCCCACCATCAGGGTGCCCTGTTCCCCGTAAACCGTGAGCCAGTGGCCCCGTCCCCGCCAAGTGGCGGCGCTCAACCGCAGGCTGGCGGTGAGGTTGCCGGGCCCCTTCAGCAATACATTGGCAATGTCGTCGCTGTCTACGGGTTGCATCTGCCCGCTGCCATCGGGACGGTAGGGCACCACCGTGCTGAGCTCCCCCAACACCGCCGTGGCCGGCCCCACCAACCACTGCAAATAATCAAAAGCATGGGAACCCACCGCCCCCAAAATGCCGCCCCCCAAGTCTTTTTGGGCATACCAGTTCCAAGACCGCTGGGCATCGGCGCGCCCCTGCACCAGCCAATCTACGGTGAGGTACCGCAGAGGCCCCACCATTCCCGAAACCAACAATTCCTGGAAGTGGCGCCAGGCCGGTACCATCCGAAACTCAAAATTCACCGCTACCGGACATTTTTGGGCGATCGCCAAGGCGTGCAATTGCTGGGCTTCCTGCAGGTTCAGGGTGAGGGGTTTTTCCAACAATACAGGTTTGCCGGCCGCCAAGGCTTGGGCCGCTTGAGGAAAATGCAAAACGGCGGCGTGGTTACGGCCACCACGTCCACCAACGGCAATAGCTCTGCCCACGCCTCGCCCCCGAAACTATGGGGAACGCCGGCCCCTTGAGCGATCGCCTGGGTGCGTTCGCGATCGCGCCCCCACAAAGCCGTGACTTCCACTCCCGGCAAGGATTGCAGGGCCGGCAAATGCACCGCCGCGCCAAACCCCGTGCCCAAAATACCAACCCGCATGGTTGCCCCCTAGCTGGGGTTAGTTTAGCGCAGGACGGTAAACCTGGGCGATCGCCTGGGCGCACCGACGGCCGCTGAGGGTGGCCCCCTCCATGCTGTCGATGTAATCCTGCTGGGTGTAGGAACCGGCCAAAAAGAAATTGGCGATGGGGGTGCGCTGATTGGGACGGTACACGTCCATCCCCGGCGCTTCCCGGTACAACGATTGGGCCAGCTTCACCACGTTTGACCACCGCAACTGCAGCGATCGCGCCGACGGAAACAGTTCGTGCACTTGGGCCAACACCCGCTCGACAATTTGCTCCTGAGGCATGGCGATGAAGGGATCGCCGGGGGTCAACACGGCCTGCAACAACGAGCCTTCCCCTTCCCGGTAGTAGTCGGCGGGGCTGCTGAGGGCCAAATCGGTAAAACAGGAAAACTCGGCATCGGCGGTGTACAACAAATTGTCCAGACCGGTGGCGGCGGTTTGCTTTTGGTGGGCAGGATTGAATTCCGTCACCCAGCCATCAAACCGCAATTGGACGGTGGCCACGGGCACGGCACTGAGTTGATAAATGTTGTCAAATTCGGGGTGTTGGCGCCAGGCGGCGGGCAACAACCGCTGAACGCCCGGCACATCGCAGGCGGCGACGTAGGCATCGGCGGTGATGGTGGTTTCCTGACCGTCCTGATATACGGTGAGGCCCGTTACCCGATCGCCCTCAAACCGAACTTCCCGCACCGGACACCGGGTGTGAATTTTCGTGCCCCGGTCGGTGAGGTACTTCACAATGGGGCCGTGGAGGTAGGTATCCGGGGAACCCTTCAGCAGGTTGAGTTTGGAGGCTTCGGTTTTGGTGGCAAACATCTGAAAGATGGTCAACATGCACCGGGCGGAAATGTTTTCGGTATCGATAAACCCCAAGGCATAGGCGATCGGGTTCCAGAGTTTGGCCAAACTGCCTTCGGAACCGCCGTGGCGGCGAAACCACGCGGCAAAACTCACCCGATCCAAAGCCCGAATGTCCCCCATGGCCCCCTCATAATCCAACAAACCCCGAATCAGGGGACTGGTGCCCAGGGCGATCGCGTTGCGGAGTTTGTCGGCCCAAGACAATTGGGAGGTGGTGAAAAACGCCTTCAGACCGTTGAAGGGGCCCCCAACCCAAACCGAAAATCCAGTTGCCCCAGTTTTCCCCCCTTGTTCACAAAGGTGTGGGTGTGTTGTTTGGGCAAGAGGTTCTCGAAGGCACCGACTTTTTGCATCAGCGCAAACAGGTTGGCGTAATTGAAAAAGAACACGTGCAAACCCATTTCGATGTGGTTGCCCTGTTCGTCCTGCCAACTGGCCACCTTGCCCCCCACAAAGGGTCGGGATTCGTACAGCTCCACCTCCCAACCCTGGTCGCAAAGCTCTACCGCTGTGGCCATGCCGGCCAGTCCGGCCCCCACGATCGCCGCTTTCATTCGCTTCTTTAACAAATCGCAACATTTCCATGATAGCGGGCCGGGTAGGATGCGATCGCCGGGCGCGGGGAAACCCATGGGTATCTTGGTATTGAACAGCGGTTCCAGTTCCCACAAGTGTGCGTTGTTTGGCGATCGCCCCAACCCCTGTGGCAGGCCTTGGTGGATTGGGCCATTTGTCCGGGGCAGGCGATGGTGAAGGTGCAGGGGGTCACCGAAACCTGGGAGGGCAATCGCGCCACGGTTTTGCAGCGGTTGTTGGGCACCCTGGATTTGACAACCATTCAAGCCGTGGGGCACCGGGTGGTGCATGGCGGCGATTTGTATCGAGAAAGCGTGGTGGTGACGGCGGCGGTGCGGGAAGCCATCCGGTCGTTGATTCCGTTGGCGCCGACCCACAATCCAGCGAATTTGGAAGGCATCGAATTGTTGGGCCATCTGTTGCCCGGCGTACCCCAGGTGGCGGTGTTCGATACGGCGTTCCACAGCACGTTGCCGGCGGCGGCGGCCACCTATCCCATCCCCTATGAATTTTGGGAACAGGGGTTGCGGCGCTACGGGTTCCACGGCATCAGCCATCGTTATTGCCAGGAACGGGCGGCGGAAATTTTGGACCGTCGCGATTTGCGGGTGGTGACCTGCCATTTGGGCAACGGCTGTTCGTTGGCGGCGGCAGTGGGGGGCGTTTGCCAAGATACCACCATGGGTTTATCGCCCCTGGAGGGGTTGATGATGGGCACCCGTTCCGGGTCATCGATCCGGGGTTGATTTTGCACTGGTGGCGGCAGGGGAAAACCGTTGAGGAGGTGGATCGTCTGCTGAATCGGGAATCGGGGCTAAAGGGGATTTTTGGCGAGACGGGAGACCTGCGGCAAATTTTGGCGGCCCGGGAAACCGGCGACCCGCGGGCGATCCTGGCGTTCGATATGTTTGGCCATCGGTTGCGGGCGGGCATTGGTGCCATGGCGGCGGCCCTCAACGGACTCGATGCGTTGGTGTTTGCGGGGGGGAATGGGGGGAAAATTCGTCGGGGTTGCGGGCGGCGGTTTGTGCCGGCCTGGGGTTCCTGGGGATCGAACTCGATCCCGATCGCAATGCCAACCGGCCGGTGGATGCCGATATTTTCGACGACGGCGGCCGCCGCCCGGGTGCTGGTAATTCCAACCGCCGAAGAATGGGCGATCGCTCAAGAATGCCGCCGCTTGCTCGGCTAGGCCTGGCCTGGGGGGCGGCCTCTTGACGGGTCTGGCCGCCTACGGCTGGTGGCCCCTGGCCTGGCTGGGGGTGGATGCCCCTCTGGTTTGGGGGGTGGGTGGGGTGGGTCTGCTCTGGGGTCTGGGCTACCACGGCACGGCCCTGTTTTGGTTGATCGGGATTCATCCCATGACCTGGCTGGGACTGAACTGGGGCACCAGCCTGGCGATCGCCCTGGGGGCTTGGCTCATCGTCACCCTCTGGGGGGCGGCATTGACCACCCTGTGGGGTTGGTTTGTGGCTCGCACCAAGGGCGATCGCCTCTGGATTGGCCTGGCCCTGTTTGGCAGCTTGGAGGTTTTGTGGGGGTACGGCCCCCTGTATTGGACGGCCCTGAACCTCACCCAAAGCCCCCACAACCTGTGGGCATTGCAACTGGGGCGGTGGTCGGGGCCCCAAACCCTCACCACGGCCTTGCTGCTGTTTGGCGGTTTGGGCCATCGTATTTTGTGGATGCGCCCCCCCCGCCGGGAGGCCCTCGGTTTGGCGATGCTGGTGTTTTTTTTGTGCGGCTATGGGGCCTGGGCCGCCAACCCCGAACGTTCGGCCAAGGCGGACGGCCCCGCTCTCCAAGTGGGGTTGATTCAGCCCAACATCCCCAACCCCATCAAATTTCGGGAGGAGGGATTGCGCCTCGCCCTCGATCGCCATGTGCAGGGCTATCAAAACTTGCAGGGGGTGGATTTTGTCTTGACCACCGAAGGAGCTTTCCCGTTTGCCTATCCCCGGCCCTCTTCCTGGCGGGAACCGTTCGATCGGGCGATCGCCGACCAAGGTACGCCTGTCTGGATTGGCAGTTTCGGCGAACCGACCAAGGCTTGACCAATTCCCTGTTTTTGCGTCAGGGGACCCAAGACCTGGCCCGGTACGACAAAGTGCGCCTGGTGCCCCTCGGCGAGTACATCCCCGGCCAACGCTGGTGGGGGCGCTGGGTGCAGCGGTTGTCCCCCTTGAATGCCGATACCGTCCCCGGCGATCGCCGCCAACGGGTGGATACCCCCTGGGGCCGGGTCATCTTTTTGCTGTGCTACGAATCCGCCTATCCCGGTCGCGTGTGGGTGCAGGCCCGCCACGGCGGGGAGTTTATCCTCTCCAGCGCCAACAACGCCCACTACGCCGCCACCATGCCCGCCCAACACCATGCCCAAGACGTGGCCCGGGCGATCGAAGTCGATCGCTGGGTAGCCCGAGCCACCAATACCGGCTATTCCGCCGTAATTGCCCCCACCGGCCATACCCTGTGGCGATCGCCCCTCAACCAACCGGCTGTCCACCGGGAAACCCTGCACCGCCGGCAAACCGCAACCCCCTACGGCCGTTGGGGCAACTGGTTGAGCCTGTTTCTGAACATTGGGGCCCTGTACCGGCTGTTTGGCGATCGCGATCGCTTTCGGGGCCCCGGCCCACCCCCTAAAATGGGGCCCAGGCGATCGTGGTGTGGAAATTACAGCATTTGAGGGAACCCGTCCCAGGGAGTAGGGCGAGTTCCTCCGACGGCAGGAACCGCCCCCAGAGGGCCTATGGTAAAGTTAGCCTTATGAAGACGGGACAAGCAATGGCTATGGCAAGAAACGGGATCGTGTTGAGTTCAACCGCGGCCCTGACGGCTGCCGTGGCGGTCGTGGGATTTCAGTTGGCCAACCCCAGCGCCGCCGCTTTCCGCAATAGCCCCAAGGAATTGGTGGACGAAGTTTGGCAGGTGGTCAACAGCCGCTATGTGGATCCGGCCTTCAACAAAACCGATTGGCGAGGGGTGCGCGAGCAGTACCTCAGCCGCAGCTACGCTTCCCGCACCGAAGCCTACGCTGCCATCCGGGAAATGCTCAAAAAATTGGACGATCCCTACACCCGCTTCCTCGATCCCGATCAGTTCAAGAGCATGCAGATTGACACCTCCGGCGAATTGACCGGGGTGGGTTTGACCCTGGGGGTGGACGAGACCACCAAGAAGCTGACGGTGGTGTCCCCGATCGACGGGTCGCCGGCGGCCAAAGCGGGGCTGACCGCCAAAGACATCGTGGTTTCCATCGATGGCCAGAGCACCGAAGGCATGGACATCAACAAAGCCGTATCGTTGATTCGGGGACGGGTGGGTACCCGGGTGCGCCTGGGGGTGGCCCGGGGCAGCCGCAAATTTGAAGTGACCATTGTTCGGGAAAAAATTGAGATTCATCCGGTCAAAGCCGAAGTGCGGGAAACCAGCGTCGGCAAAATTGGCTACATTCAGTTGCGGCAATTCAACGGCAACGCTGCGCTCGATACCCGTCGCGCCGTGGAAGCCCAAACCAAAGCAGGGGTGCAAGGATTTATTTTGGACTTGCGCTCCAATCCGGGGGGGCTGCTTTATGCCAGTGCCGAAATTGCCCGGCTGTGGTTGAACAACGCCACCATTGTGTCCACGGTGGAACGGAACGGCGAGAGCGATCGCATGGTGGCCAACCGCCAATCCCTCTCCGACAAGCCCTTGGTGGTGTTGGTAGACAAGGGTTCGGCCAGCGCCAGCGAGATTTTGGCGGGGGCGCTGCAGGACAACAAGCGGGCGACGGTGGTGGGCACCCAAACCTTTGGCAAGGGGTTGGTGCAATCGGTGCATTCTTTGGGGGATGGCTCGGGGTTGGCGGTGACGATCGCCAAATACCTGACGCCCGACGGGACGGACATCAACAAAGCGGGCATCAAGCCCGATGTGGTGGTAGAACTCACCGATGCCCAGCGGGAAAAGCTGATTCAGAATCGGGATCAGATTGGTACCAAGACCGATCCGCAGTACGCCCGGGCCTTGGAAGTGCTGGAATCGCGGGTACGGAAACAGGGTACGCCCACCGCCCAGTCCCGCCCGGCGACACCGGCCCGCACCCAGTAACCCCTTACATCACCCTTGCATCAACCATTGGCTGAGGCCAAAGCCGGCGATCGCCGCCCCCAGGGGGACACTGAGGTTATCGGTGCCCCCCGGTGACCAAGCTTCGAGGGTTGTAGCCAGCAGGGCAACGGGCAGCGGTAGCCACACATCGGAGCCATGGTCGGGCCAAAAGTGGTGGCGGGCGATCGCCAGAACGCCGTAGGTCACGCAATAGCTGGCGATCGCCATGGCCGTCGAGCCTTCCCAAGACTTTTGCCCAGACCACACCGTGTAGGGGTGTTGGCCCCAACGCTTGCCCACCAGCGCCGCCAAACCATCCCCCCAGGCCATCACCAGGGTGCCCAAAACGGCAAATTCCAGGTGTTGCTGCCAGCCGAAAATCCCCACCAAAATAAAAATGCTCAGGGCGTAGTAAAACACGCCTCGGGTCTTGCGCCCCGCATTTTCCAGAAACGGCAGCAACGGGAAATAACTGGACAAAAAAGCGATCGCCGTGAACAGGCCGGCCACCGCCAAACATCCTGTCCAAGGCAAGCCCAATAGCCAAGCCAGCAACACCACGTTGCCGGTGCCGATGTGCACCACCTTGCGCACCCATTCCCCTTCGGCCTGCCGACGGTGCAATCCCCAAGCCACGGCAAACACCAGGGCCAGCCAGGTTGCCACCGTTGCCAACGGCCCCAACTCAAACCCCATGGGTCAATTCCAAAGCCGCCGCCCGCAGGGCCGACGGGTTCACCGGTTTGACAAAATACCGCGAAACCCCTGCCGCAAAGGCCAGTTGCCGAAAGTCTTCGTCCGCCCGCGCCGTCAACAACACAAACGGCATCGCGGATTGGGCCACCCACCGCAACCGCTGGCATAGCACAATGCCGCTGGTGTCGGGCATCGACCAATCGCATATTGCCATGTCAAACCCACCGGTTTGCAAGTGTTGCCAAGCCTCTTCGCCGCCGGTGACCGCCGTAACCGCCGCCACATCCTGGAGGGCATGGGCAAGCACCCGCAGGGTTCCTTCGTCATCGTCCGCCAGCAACACCCGCAGTTTGCGCACCGCCAAAGCCCGATCGACCGTGGCGCTGGGCCAAGCGGCGATCGCATCCAAAATCTCGGTTTGGGCCGCCATCACTTCCGCAAAAGACGCTTGCAGGGTGGCCACACCGCCCTGGGGATCGCCATGGTGGGGGGCTTCCTGGAGGGCATGGCACAGGGCCGGCAACCGGTAGACATGGGCCGTGGCCGCCACCCCTTTCAAGTAGTGGGCCGTTTGGGCAAATTGATGCCAATCGCCATGGGCTAGGGCTGCGGTCAGTTGGGCGAGCCCCTCCGGCATGGCCTGAAAAAATTGCTGGAACAGGGCTCCGGCGATCGCCCGATCGCCTTCGCAGATTTGCCACAACCCTTCCCAATCTACCCAAGCCGAAGCGGCGGCCTCGTTTTTGGCACTTGCCCAGACCCCATGCCACGGCGCCAAGACCGGGCCATCCCCCAGGGCAATCAACCGCACCCCCGTCAAATGGGGATCGGCGGCAATGGTGTGGGCCAAGGTGTCGCCGTCTACCACCGGCAACCGACGGTCGATCGCCACATGGCAAAACCCCGCACCGGTACGGAGCAAAGTCAACGCCTCGTCCGCTTGGCGGCAGTGGGTCGCCGTCTGGCCTTGTTGGTGCAACGTGGCCAATACGCTCGCCGCCAATTCATCGTTGGCCGAAACCACCAGCCAGCGCTGGCGATCGTCCGCCCGAAAAATCAGGCGATCGCCCTGCACCCTCAAATGCCAAGGCCGCAATCCCGCCAGCAGTCGGCAACCGTACCAATCCCAAGGGTCTACCGGCAATGCCTCGGGGGGCACTTCCTCCCCTTGCCAAGACCTTTGCAACGCCTCTTGGGCCGCCGCCGACAACCCCTGGGGCAACCCGATCGTGACCCCCGTCCGTTCCGGGATCACTGTGAGCTGCTCCCCCCGCCGTCCCCAGGCCAGCAGCACCGGCACCAGCCACCGCCAATCCTCCTCGGCGCTCGCAAACGTGGCCACCGGCCCCTGCACCTGCACCCGCTCACGCACCAAGGCAATCGCTTCGGTCAAAGAACAAACCCGGTCTCTAGCCATAGCCTTGAGATTATCCCGGCAATTGCAAAACTTCGCGGGCTTTGGCCATCACCTCGTCGGGATCAAAGGGTTTGGTCATGTAAACATCGGCGCCGACGGCCTGCCCCCGCTGTTTGTCAAATTCTTGACCTTTGGCCGTGAGCATAATCACAAAAATGTCGGGCAATTTCAATTCGTTTTTGACGGCGTGGCAGACATCAAAACCGTTCATTTTTGGCATCATCACGTCCAAAAACACCAGGTTGGGATGCTCCGCCTGGATTTCTGCCAAACCTTCCTCGCCGTTTTCTGCCGTCAGGATTTCGACATCCTCATCTTCCAGCTCTTCCAGGGTCTGCGCCAAGAGCAACCGGATGTGGGGCTCATCGTCAACGATTAAGATCTTTTGCGTCATGGGAAGAGGTCACATCGGCCGCCTTCACTGTACCATTTTCCTTGGGGCCATCCCAAGCGATCGCCTTGGCGACAGCTTCCTGCACAAATTTGCGCAAAAAGGCATCCCGGCGGTGCAGGGCAAATTGTTGGGCGACGGCGGCGGTCATCCCCCCTTCCCCCCAGGATTCCCCTTGCCGAAAGTATTCGCGGAAGGTGCTGCCGGCAATCCGGGTCAAATAGGCGGCGACGACCCCCTGCACCGCGCCGCGCAGCAAGACCCCGGGGAGTGTCGTAGCCAGGGCGGCGGTGGCCAGTCGAGCAATGCCTTTGGCGGCTCCGATCCCCACCAGGGTTTGGCTTAGGGCTCCCACCATCTCTTTGGCTTGGGCCAGGGAAACGTGGCGATCCAGGGCCTGACCAATTTCCCGCGCCATTTGGGCGTTGAGCACCCCCGCCGCCAACATATCCACCAAGGGCAAGGGGGCGGCAAACGCGGTGCCCGCCGCCAGCCACTGATACCGTTCAATGATGGTTTCGACCTTGCGGCTCTGTTGATCGGCCAGCACGCTTTGGGTATCGGTCGCCAAACGATGCGATCGCAGCAAAACGTTGTCCACGGTCAGGGCTTTGCCTTCCTGGGCAATCAGGGTGACCAAGCGATCCGCCAAACCCGCGATCTTGGGTCGGGGTTTCACCACCGGGCCATCGGGCAACTTGACTGCAGCCGGGCGAGCGGCGATCGCCACCACGTCTTCGGGCGCTACCATATCCTGCAACCGTTCCCGCAGCTTGGCCACAATGGCGATCGCATCGGTGGGTAGGTAAAGGTCGGTTTTGTTGAAAGCCAAGACCAGCCGCTTGCCAATGGCGCCAAAATCTCGCAACACCTGCGCTTCCGATTGGGTCAAGTCCCCATCCATCACAAAAATCAGCAAATCCGCCGTGGCGGCCAACTCCCGGGCCAATTGCTCGCGGGTTTCGCCTCCGGCCTCCAGCACCCCCGGGCAATCCACCCACTGCACCGGCAGCGGACACCCCGCCAACACCGTTGGGCCATACACTTCCCCCAGCAGGGTGGTGCCCATGGCCGCGCCGATGGCCCCGGCTTCCTGACCCAAAAAGGCATTGACCAAAGAGGTTTTGCCCGCCGAGCCGGTGCCAAACACCACCACCGTCAAGCAATCTTGCCGCAATGCCTGTTGCAACTCGGCCGCCCGGAGCGCCAGGGTTTCGCGGGTTGTTTCGTCCTGAACTTGACCAATTTGGGCGGTCACCGCCTCCAGGTTGGCCACCACCGCCTCGGTGCGATCGGTGGGGGCGATCGCGGGCCGAGGGGCCGGTCGCCAAAACAGGGCAATCCCGGCCAACAACGCTCCCATCACCAACAGGGCGAGACCGGGCCAAATCAAGACCCCAATCAGGGCCGCCAACGTCAACCATACCCAGCCTCGCCCCCGGAAAAACACGCCCACGCTGCCGTTTGGAAGTCGGGCCCATGATAGAGCCAAAAGGGGGAGCCGCAGGCCCCGGTCAAGCCTTACAATAGACTGCAGTTTTCTTCCGTAGCCCATAGGGGTGGCACCATGACCGCAGCCGAAAACGCAGAACTGGAACTGGCGATCGAAGCACCGGAACCCCCAGCCGCCACCGGCAATTTTGATAGCTTGTTTGAAGATTTTGAAGGCACCGACGAGGCTTCGGGCCAACAGACCGCGACCAACGATTTGTACGTCTATCGGGCCGGTGAACCCAAAAAGCTCATCGACGATGGGGACGGCGGCGTCAACATCTTGGTGCTGAAGGAAATTTACGACTCGGAACTATCGGTGAAAAAGCGGGCCGACGGTTTCCACGTGGTCTATTACGAAGGGGAACCCATCGTCGAAATGCGGGGCATTGGCTACCTGCAAACCGAAAACGGTTGCGCTCCCATCGAAAACTGGATGTTGTAGCGCTAACCCTCCAACAATTCTCCACCGGTTTCTGGATTCCTGGGCTCTAGGCCTGGCGCCGCGATGTCTGGCGCTGTGATCTCTGGCGCTGCAATCCCGCCTCGGGTAGGACGCTCCATCAGGTTTTTGACCAGGATGTAAAAAATGGGCGTGATGAACAGGCTCAGCAAAATGGCCGCCAGGGTCCCGCCGAACACCGCCGTCCCCAAAGACTGCCGGGCGGCCGCGCCCGCCCCCGAGGCAATCATCAGCGGAAACACCCCGATCGCCGTCGAGAGGGCCGTCATCAGGATGGGGCGCAACCGCAACTGAGACGCTTCCACCGCCGCCTTGGCAATGCCGAACCCCTCCTCCCGCAGTTGGTTGGCCAACTCCACAATCAAAATCGAGTTTTTACTGCACAAACCAATCAACATCACCAAACCAATTTGGGTGTACACGTCGTTGGCCCCGGCAAAGGGCGGCCCCACCACCAGCGCCAGCCAGAATTGGCCCGTTGCCAACGGCAGCGCCGAGAGCAGACCCCGCAGCGATACCGCCCACAGCGCCCCTAAGATTGACAACGGCACCACCAACAAAATGATAAAGGGATCGATAAAATTCTCGTATTGCGCGGACAATACCAGAAACACAAACACCAAACCCATGGCAAAAATCACCAGGGCTTGCCCCCCCAAATCTTTTTCTTCGAGGGAAAGCCCCGTCCATTCGTAGCTGAAACCCCGGGGCAACACCCGTTGCGATACTTGCTCCATCGCGACGATCGCCTGGCCGGAACTGGAGCCGGGGGCCGCACTGCCGCTGATTTTGGCCGATCGCGCCAAGTTGTAGTGGGCGATCAGCGACGGCCCCACCGAAGAACTCACCCGCACCAAACTGCCCAGGGAAACCATTTCCCCCCGTGCGCGATCGCACGTAGAGTTTGGCGATGTCGTCCGGTGTGCTGCGGAACGGTTGATCCGCCTGGACATAGACCCGGTAAGCCCGCCCAAACAAATCAAAATCGTTCACATACTGGGAGCCTAACTGGGTCTGCAACGTGCTGAAAACGTCCACTAGGGGAATCCCCAACGCCGCCGCCTTCTCCCGATCCACCTCCACGGTGAGCTGCGGCGTGTTGGCGTTGAATTCCGGTCGCAACCCCACCAACTGCGGTCGTTCGGGGGAAGGGTAGGTGCCGGCGGCCCCCAACAATTGATTGAGCACCTCCCCCATCTCGGCCAACCCCCGGTTGCCCCGATCCTGCAACTGATACTCAAAACCGCCCACATTGCCCAAACCGATGATCGCCGGCGGCGGGAACGGAATCACAATTGCCTCTTGGATGCCCAGCAACGAGGGAAACAATTGCCCAATGGTGGCCCCCGCCGATTGACCGGGCCCCCGCTCGCTCCAGGGTTTGAGGGTGGCAAACACAATCCCCTGGTTTGGGGTGGTGCCGCTAAAACTAAACCCACCAATGGCAAAGATGTTCTCAATCTGGGGGAATTTACGCTTGGGCTGGCCCTGGTCATCCAATACCGGTTGCCCTTGGGCGTCTAATTCCGGTGCCTGCAACGCCGCCTCAATTTTGGCCAGTACCCCTTCGGTGTAATTGAGGGAAACCCCCTCCGGCGCTTGCACAACCGTGATGAAATACCCCTGGTCTTCATCCGGCAAAAACGAAGACGGCACACTGGTGTAGGTGAAATAGGTCAAACCCAAACCCAGCACAAACAGCACAAACACCAAATTTTTCCGGCGGGTGAGCCCGGACAAACTGCGACGGTACCGCCGGCGAATCCCATCAATGGCGCGGTTGACCCAGCGAAAGAAGCCGGAATCCGGCAGGGCTTGATTCGATCGCAGCAGAACCGCTGAGAGGGTGGGGGTAAAGGTGATGGCATTGAAGGTGGAAATGGTGACGGCAAAGGCAATGGTGAGGGCAAATTGCCGGTAGAGCTGGCCCACAATCCCCGGGAAAAACGCCACCGGCACGAACACCGCAATCAACACCAAAGAAGTCGCGATCACGGCCCCCACCAACTGATTCATAGAATCGATCGCCGCCTGCAAGGGGGGCTTGCCCTCTTCCCGAATCCGGCGGGCAATGTCTTCCACAATCACAATGGCGTCGTCCACCACCAACCCCGAAGCCAAAGTCAACCCAAACAAAGTAAGGGTGTTGATGTTGAAATTCAGCAGCCGCACAAACAAGAACGTGCCCACCAAGGCGATCGGAATCACCAACGAAGGAATTAGGGTCGATCGCCAATCCTGCAGAAACAAGTACAGGATGATCACCACCAACACCACCGCCATCAGCAGAGAAACCACCACCTCTCGGGCTCCCTCCTCAATAAAGGTGGTGGTATCAAAGGCAATGTCGTAGCGAATCCCCGGCGGAAAATTGGGTGCCAAGTCCGCCAGCGCTCTTTTCACTTCCCGCGCCACCTCCAGGGCGTTGGCATCGGGCAACTGGCTAATCCCCAAGCCAATCGAACGGCGACCGTTGAACCGCAGCACCGAGGCGTAATTTTCCGCCCCCAGCTCCACCCGGCCCACGTCCCGCACCCGCACCAGATTGCCTTCATCGGCCCGCAGAACCATGGCACCAAATTCGGCCTCGGTGGTGAGCCGCCCCGAAGCCGAAATCGACAATTGATAGCGTTGATCCGCCGGGGCCGGCTGTTGCCCGATTTGCCCTACCCCCACCTGCACGTTCTGCTCCCGCAGGGCGTTGACCACGTCTTGGGCCGTGAGACCCCGGGCCGCCAGCCGATCCGGATCGAGCCAAATCCGCATCGCATACTGGCGATCGCCAAAAATCTGGACGTTGCTGACCCCACGAATCCGCCGCAACACATCCACAATGTACAAATCGGCGTAGTTGCTGAGGTACAAATCGTCGTAGCGTGGCTGACCGTCGGGCCCGTCTTCGGCATACACACCAACGGCAAAGATAAACCCGCTGCTGGCCTTGTTGACCCGCACCCCGGTTTGTTGCACCACCCCCGGCAACCGCGAAGTGACCGTGGCCACCCGGTTTTGCACATCCACCGCCGCAATGTCTTTGTTGCGCCCCAAATTGAACGTCAGCACAATGTTGCTGGTGCCGTCGTTGCCGCTGGTCGAAGAAATGTAGCGCAGACCTTCAATGCCATTCAGTTCCCGCTCCAAAATGTTGGTGACCGTGGTTTCGACCACCTCGGCATTGGCCCCCACATAATTGGAAATCACGCTCACCGAAGGGGGGGCAATTTCGGGGTATTGGGAAATGGGCAAAATCAGGATGCACACCACCCCCAACAAAGCCACCACCGTCGAGCAAACCGTGGCAAGCACCGGCCGCCGAATGAAAAAATCCGAAATCGAAAACATAGGGGTTTGGGGGTAGGGAAAGGTTAGGGCGCCGGTGCCGGCACAATTTTGCTGCCGTCCCGCAGGGTTTGCAGACCGCCCACCACGATTTGGTCACCGGGTTGCAAGCCTTCTAAAATTTCGCGATCGTTGCCCACCAGCTGCCCAATTTTGACCGGCTTTTGGCGGGCAATGAGGGGCTTTTCCTGGGCCCAAGCTGCCCCCGGTCGGGTTTGGCCTTGGGGAGAGTCCGTCGCGGCGATCGCCGCAAACACAAAGTTTTGACCGGCCACCGGCACGATCGCCGTGTTGGGCACCAACACCCCTTCCCGTTGCGCCCACACCACCTGGGCCCGCAGGAACTGGTTGGCCCGCAACACGTTGTTGGGATCCTCCAAACCGACCTTCACCAAAATGGACTGGTTGCGGGCATTCACATCGGGCGCCACAAAGGCGATCGTCCCCTCGGCTTGGGGCTTGCCCTCCCGATCCAACACCCGCACGGGCAGACCCACCCGGAGTTGGGGCGCCTTTTCGAGGGGTACCGCAATTTCCAGCTCGAAAGATTGGTTTTGGGTGAGGGTGAGCAAAGGCGTATCGGTATTTACCGCATCCCCCACTTTCACCGGAATGCTGCCGATCACCCCGTCAAAAGGAGCTACCACCCGGAAAAATTCCAATTGCGCCGCTTCCCGTCCCGCCGCCGCTTGGGCCTGGGCCTGCCGTTGTTCGGTGGCCACTAGGTTGGCTTGGGCCCGGGCAACTTCCGCTTCCCCTTGGGTGACGGCCGCCGTTTGCGCTTCAATTTGGCGATCGAGGGTGTTGAGGTTGGCCGTCGCACTTTCAAAAGCATTCACCCGGCTTTCCAGCTCCCGCGTCGGAATCACTCCCTGTTCGGCAAGGGTGCGATCGCGCTCCAGGTTGCGTCGTTGCAATTCCAGCTCGGAGGCTCGGGCCAAACGACTGGCTTGGGTGGCGCTGAGGTTGGCCCGGGCCGTATTCAAAGCCGCCTCACTGGCCGCCAGCGCAGCTCGAAAGGCCGCCACATCGGCTTGGGCCGCCTGGGCACTGGCCAAATTGCTTTCGAGGGTGGCTTTTTGGGTCGATGGATCGATTTGGAGGAGGGGAGTCCCCATAGTCACCGCATCCCCCTGCAAAGCATTGAGGGCAACAATTTGCCCTGCCACCCGGGGACGCAACGTCACCGATTGCCGGTTGTTGAGGTTGGCCACGTATTCACTGGTGTCTTCCAGGGAACCGGTTCGCGCCGCCGCAATTTGCACCGGGGTTGCATCAGGCGGGCCACCCTGTTGGGCAGCACCGCAGGCCGTCATCCACACACCGAGGGTTCCCATCACCAAAATCTGGGCTAGGGAAGGGGCCGGGGCTTTCATTACGAGGAGGGTCTCCGGTCAAGCTACGCTTTAGCCTACGGGAGTTGGGGCGATCGGACAATCCCCCGGCCGCAGGATGGCAAAAATCCGCATCGGAAGGCGATCGCCGCCGCTCTCCCCAAAAGACCTCGGGTCATGGAACCCAAGGTTTTTCCGCAATCGCTTTTGGTTGACAGGGCTGCTCAGAGATCGCCCACGGAGGGCAGAGTTGCCTTCAGAGAGGGTTTGGCAGCAACCCAAAACCTATTTGATTTGATCCATAATCGAGAAAATCGGCAAGTACATCCCCACAATAATGCCGCCGACCATGCCCCCCAAAAACAGAATCATGATCGGTTCCATCAAACTGGTCAGGGCTTTTACGGCTTCCTCTACCTCGTTTTCGTAGAAATCAGCCACCTTCATCAGCATCTTGTCCAGTTCACCGGTTTCTTCGCCAATGGTGATCATTTGCGTGGCCATCACCGGAAACACGTCGGTTTTTCCAACGCCGGCGAAATCTGTCCCCCTTCCCGTACCGCGTTGCGGGCCGAATCCAAAGCATTGGCAATCACCTGATTTCCGGAGGTATCTCCGGTAATTTCCAGGGACATCAAGATCGGCACCCCCGCCCGCGACAACGAACCAAACGTCCGGGCAAATCGGGCCACCGCCGTCTTTTGCACCAGTTCGCCAAACATCGGCAGCTTCAAAAATACGCCGTCCATGTACAACTTGCCGAAAGGCGTCTTGTAAAACTGACGATAAACAAACAGGAAGCCTGCAATCACCACCGGAATCAAAAAGAACGCCGGACTGTTCAAGAAATTGCTAATATTCACCAAAATTTGGGTAAACGCCGGCAATTCTCCACCCAACTGCTTAAACACCCCGCTGAATACCGGAATGATAAACTTACACATCCCGATAAAAATCGCCAAGGCAATAAACGTCACCACCGCCGGATAGGTCATCGCTGACTTGATCTGGTTGGTCAACCGCGCTTGGTCTTCCAATAAAGTGGCCAACCGCGACAACACGTCATCGAGCACCCCACCGGCTTCCCCGGCCTGCACCATGGCACAGTACAATTTATCAAAAATTTTAGGGTGCTTCCGCAGCGCATCCGAAAAGTTCGTCCCCTGCTGGACATCGTCCAACACTTCCGTCAGGGCGATTTTCAGCTTTTTGTTCTCGCACTGGTCGGTCATGATGCCCAGACCCCGCACCATCGACACCCCCGCATTGACCAGGGTTGCCAACTGCCGGGAAAAAATGGCCAAATCCTTGACCGAAACCCCCTGCAGCGCCAACGACAATTGCTCCATGTTGAAGCCGTCGGCCACTTCTTTGATCTGGACAACCTGAAACCCTTTCTGCCGCCAAACATCGCGGGCTTCCCGCACCGACTCGGCCACCATCGTTTGCTTGACTTCCCGCCCTGTCGAATCCTTCAGACTCCCTTGAAATTTTGGCATGGCCCCGTTACCTCTGTGTTTGCCTTTGCTTGCCCTCGCGTTGCCGCCATGATACGTCAAAACCCTCCCAACCCCAAGGTTTTTGGGTTAACGTTGCCAAAACATGCTAGACCGATCCCAGAGTCCCGCTGCCCCTTGCTCCCCTAAGCTTTTGCGCGGTTTTTGGGGCGGTTTTTGGGAGGCGGGCTTTTGCGCCCGCAAGATCGGTACCTAGCCACTGCCCCTAGCCACTGCCCCTAGCCACTGATAGACCGCGATTTGATCATGTCTTGGGATTTGGGATCGTAGCTGCCTGCCTTCTTCTTGGCCACCGAAGGGGGATTGGGCCCCACGATCCGGTACAACTCTTCGGGACGGGACGTTTTGGAAACCGCGCTTTCAAAGGTGATGTCGCCGTCCAAGTACAACTGGGCCAACACCGATTCCAGGGTTTGCATGCTGTCTTTGCCCCCGGTTTGAATAAAGCCGTACATTTGGGCGGTTTTGCCTTCTCGGATCAGGTTGGAAATGGCAGGGGTGACAATCATGATTTCCTGGGCCATCACCCGACCAAACTGCCCCGGTTGCGGATTGTGCCGGGGGACCAACGTTTGGCTGAGAACCGCCCGCAGGGAGTTGGACAATTGGGTCCGAATTTGGGCCTGCTGTTCCGGCGGAAACACATCGACCATCCGATCGACGGTTTGCGCGGCGGAACTGGTGTGCAAGGTGCCAAATACCAAGTGCCCCGTTTCGGCGGCGGAAATCGCCAACTGAATGGTTTCCAAGTCGCGCATTTCTCCCACCAAGATCACGTCCGGGTCTTCGCGGAGGCCGCCCGCAGTGCGGCCTGAAAACTCTTGGTGTCTTCGCCTACTTGCCGCTGGTGAATTACGCTTTTCACCGCTTCGTACACAAATTCAATCGGATCTTCGACCGTCAAAATGTGCTCGGCACGGGTTTTGTTGATGGTCTGAATCATGGCGGCGAGGGTGGTGGTTTTGCCGGAGCCGGTGGGCCCGGTCACCAACACCAGCCCCCGTGGCAATTCGGACAGATCGCGCACCACCTGCGGCAACTTCAGGTCATCCATGTCGGGAATCTTGGAAGACAGCGCCCGCAAACAGGCGGCCACCGAACCCCGATCTTTGTAAACATTCACCCGAAACCGGGCCAAGCCCTTCACCCCGTACGAACAGTCCAATTCCCAGCTTTGCTCGAAGTTTTTGCGCTGGTTGTTGTTCAACATGGCAAACACCAACCGTTGCACTTCTTCGGGGGTCAATGGATCGCGATCGGTGGGGGTCAGGTGACCGCTGATCCGAATGTAGGGGGGCAAGCCCGCCGAAATGTGAATGTCGGAGCCTTTGCGCTCCACACACTCTTCCATCAGGTCTTCGATGATGTAGTCCAATACCATGACGATTCTCCTGGTGACGGTTCTCGGAAGGGGTCGCGGCGATCGCCTCGGCGTGCCATTTTAGAATTTACGGGGGGTGGTGCAATAGGGACATTCCACCATTTCGGGCTTCAGAACCGCGCCGCAGGAGGTGCATTCCAAGCTCCGTTTCCGCTTGGCCCGCTCTTCGGCTTCCCGCCCTTTGTCGGTGTAGACCACCCGCATGATCTCATCCAAGTCGGTGTAGCCTTGCCGCACCAGGTCAAAACCGTAGGCCATCAAGGTTTTCATGCCTTCCTGAACCGCAATCTCTTTGATCGCATCGGTGGTGGCGCCTTTGTTGATGGCCCCTTGCAGCCGCTCGGTCATCTTCATGATTTCGTAGCAACCCACCCGCCCTTTGTAACCGGCTCCACCGCATTTTTTGCAAACGGCCTGTCCGGCAGCCTTGCGCCGTTCAACTTCTTCGGGGGACAGTTTGTTCGCCCGGTAGAAGGTGTTTTGCAGATCGCTGGAGGGCAAGCCAAAGCGATCGAGATCTTCTTGGCCAGGGTTGTAGGGAATCCGGCATTCGCTGCAAATTCGCCGCAACAACCGTTGGGCCAGCACCACAATCACGGCGGTACTGGTCATGAACGATTCGATCCCCATTTCTTCGAGCCGGGCGATCGCGCTGGGGGCGTCGTTGGTGTGCAGGGTGGTCAACACCAAGTGACCGGTGAGGGCGGCTTCAATGGCGGTTTTCGCGGTTTCTTGGTCGCGGGTTTCCCCCACCAGAATCACGTCCGGGTCTTGCCGCAGAAACGCCCGCAAAATCGACGCAAAGGTGGTGCCTTTCTCCCGAATCACCTGACACTGGTTCAAACCGGGTAGGTTGTATTCCACCGGATCTTCGGCGGTACTGATGTTGATGCCTTCGTCGTTGCACTCCGCCAACAGCGAGTACAGGGTGGTGGTCTTGCCAGAGCCGGTGGGGCCCGTCACCAAAATCAAGCCAAAGGGCCGCTCGGCCATGCTCTGCATCAACTGCAGGCTTTCGGGGTCGGTGATCAGCTTGTCGAGACCAAGTTGGGTGGCGGAGTTGTCCAAAATCCGCAGGCAAATTTTTTCGCCGTTTTGCGTCGGACAGGTGTTCACCCGAAAGTCTACCCGCCGCCCCTGGAACATCCGCTTCAGCTTGCCATCCTGCGGCACCCGCTTTTCGGCAATGTTCAGGTTGGAGATGATCTTAAAACGGGAAACCACGGCGTTGACAATGTTTTTGGGCAGCCGCTTGTTGTCGCTGAGGAAGAATTGTTCCCGCATCAACCCGTCTTTCCGAAATCGAATCCGCAGTTCTTTCTCTTGGGGTTCGATGTGAATGTCGGAAGCCCCTTCCTTGAGGGCTTTGGCCAGAATTTTATCGACGAGGGCAATGACCGGCGCGGAGTTTTCGTTGGTGGCGGAGGTGCTGAGATCTTCCCCCTGCTCCACATCCTTGAGGTCTTCGCCAAACACATCGTCGCCCACCAGCAGCGCTTCTTCGCTCAGTCCGGCGCTGGCTTCGGTTTTGCTCTTGCTGGTTTGCGCATCCCGAATGCGATCGATGATCTGCTGAAAGTCTTGCTTGGCGATGACCCGCCGCTGGACGGTCAACCCCTGTTTGCTGGCTAGGGTCGTGATTTCGTCGAGGGCAAGGTAACTGTTGGGATCGACCATCCCCACCACCAAAATCGAGTCGGTTTTGCGCAGCGGCAACACGCTGTGGCTGGTGCAGGTCTTCATGGGGATGACCTCTTTGTCCAGCATCGCCCCAATGTTGTCGATGTCGAACAGGGTCGGATCGAGCCCAGGATCGGTCGCTTCCAACCCAAAGGCAACTTTGAGCTCAAACAATTGCAGCCGCTTGTAGTAGCGCTGGGTGTCCGGGGGCAGAGCCCGATCGAGCACTTTTTCGAGGGCGGCAAGGAGGGGCAAGTCCTCTTCTTGACTCATTTTGATGGCCCGCTCAAACTGCTCGGGGGAAGCATGACCCTCTTGGAAAATGCGCGTGGCAAAGGGGGTGCTGCCACCTTTTAGCACCAGGGCACGGGAAGCGCGGGGGCGATCGGATGCGTTCATAACGGCAACCATGGGGGTTACGCCTAACTATAGCCCGATTTGTTGCCTGCCCGATCGCCCAGGGCCGTGCTTGGGTCTTGCGGATTGGCTTTGCTGCCCCTAGCTAGGATTTTCAGGGTGGCGCATGGAAGTGAGACCCCCCCGCCGGCGACAACACCAGTAGCTCAGTTGGAATTTGGTTCGGGCTGCTTTGTAAACTTAGAACCTACCTAATTGCGCCCCAGCAACCGCCGCCCAGTTAAAATTTGGGTCGGGCTGCTTTGTGAACTTCACACTTAATTACGGCCCGGCAACCGCAGCCCTTCGGTGGAATCCCGGAACGATTGCACCGCCGCCGTGTAGTCAATCGGCAACACCGCCACCACGTTTTCATGGGGCCGGGGAATAATTACCCACGATTCCAACACCCCGCCAAACGCCGTCTCGACGGCCGCCGTCCCGGCATCCATCGACATTTTGACTTCCGAAACATCCCCCCGAATCATCACGCAAAACCGGGCACTGCCGCAGCGGAGGTAGCCCACCAGCGTCACACGGCCCGCCTTCACCATCGCATCGGCCGCCGCCAATACCCCCGGAAAGCCCCGCGTTTCCAAAGCGCCAACCGCCTGCTGTCCTACCATATTGCTTCCTGATGTTTAAGAAATGTTCCAGAAAATGATTTGAAGGCAAAGCCCTAACGAAATGGGGCATCTTTCTCGGAGTATTCTACCGGCATCACGGCTACGGTATTTTCGGCCGGATGGGGAAGAATGTACCAAGACAGGACTTTCTCGTTGGCAAACCCCCGGTTGCCGGCGGCAATTCCCGCTTCCACGGCGCGCTTGACCTCCGAGACCGGGCCCCGTACGGTCACAAAAAACCGCGCCCGTTCCGCCATGTCGAACCCCACCAGGGTCACCCGACCGTTTTTGACCATGGCATCGGCCGCCGCCAGGGTTGGGGGAAATCCGTCTGCTTCGATGGTGCCGATGGCAACTGCCATATCTCTGCCTGCAAATCCAGCACCCTATTGTACGTCCTATGGCCCCCACGGTTTGGCTCTGCATTCCCACCTACAACGGCGATCGCTTTTTGGCGGAGGCCCTGGCCTCGGCGATCGCCCAGACCCATCGCCCCGATCGAATTTTGGTGGCCGATGACGGTTCGAGCGATCGCACGTTGCCGTTGGTGGAGCGCTACCGTTCCCTTTCCCCGGTGCCGTTCATGGTGATGCCGGGCCCCCAACGGGGCATGGTGGCCAACTGGAATTTTTGCCTGCGGCAGGCGGTGGCGGGGGGTGCGGACTACATCAAATTTCTGTTTCAGGACGATGTGTTGGCTCCAAACTGCTTGGCGGAAATGGTCGCCCTGGCCGAAACCGATTCCCAAATTGGGTTGGTGTGCAGCCGACGGCATTTGTTGGGGGAAAACCTATCGCCCCAGTGGGATTGGTTGCGGGATTTGCAGCAAAATTGGGGGCCGGTGACCGGCGGTGCGGGCGGGCCGGGGACGCTGTTCTTGGCGCCGGCGTGGTTGCGCCCCCCGACAACCAAATTGGCGAACCGACGGCGGTTTTGCTGCGGGCGACGGCCTGTCGCAGACCGTGGGGGAATTTGACCCC
>JAAUUG010000262.1 GCA_012031195.1 Oscillatoriales cyanobacterium SM2_1_8 | reverse complement strand
GGCCGGGTTTCGCTGCTCCCCCCGACCGCCGACCTTGCCCCCCCCCCCAACCGCCGACACTGCCCCCCCCAAAACCACAGAAAACCCTCCCGAAAACAACACCGAAAAACCCGCCGGCAACGCCCCGGCTTGGTTGGGCAGCGAGGGCGATCGCCAAGCGCGGTTGGCGGCCCTGGCGGCGACGGCCCGCGAACTACCGGCCCGGGAAACGGCCACCGAACCGAAGGCCGCCAAAGGTTTGGTGTTCAACGAAGAATTTTTGTGGACGGCGGAGGTGTTGGCGGCCCAGGGGCGGAGCCCCCGAGCACGGTCTCGGGCGGAAGGAAATTGTCTGGCTACAGCGCCTGCGGCAGGGGTTGGGCAAAACCCGCAACCCGTTGCTGAGTCGATTGCAGGAGTTGGTGGGGGGCACCCTCAGCGCCGAAGCCCTCACGGATTTGGAAGACCTGTTGTTGCAGGCGGATGTCGGTCTCGAAGCCACCGATTTCATTCTGGAGCGTTTGCAGGGAGCGGCCTTGCCAGCGGCAGGAGCCTTGCCAACCTTGAAGTTGTTGCTGCGGGAAATTTTGGATGCGCCGTTGGTCAACCGCTCGCCGCTGTTGGTGCCGATTCACAACCAACTCAACATTTGGTTGATGGTGGGGGTCAACGGGGCGGGCAAAACCACCACCGTCGGCAAGCTGGCCAACCTGTCCCAAAAATCGGGGTACAGCACCCTCATCGCCGCCGCCGACACCTTCCGGGCGGCGCCGTGCAGCAGGTCGCGACGTGGGGGCAGCGGGCCCAGGTCGAAGTGATTGCCAACACCGGTCAAAACGTCGATCCGGCGGCCGTGGTCTTTGATGCTATTATGGCGGCGCAAGCCCGGGGCATCGAACTGTTGTTGGTGGATACCGCCGGCCGTTTGCAAAACAAGCAGAACCTGATGGACGAATTGCACAAAATTCGCCGCATCTTGGACAAGAAAGCGCCGGATGCCCAGGTGGAAACGCTGTTGGTGTTGGATGCCACCCTCGGTCAAAACGGGGTACGCCAAGCCGAAGCCTTCACCAAAGCGGCAGCGGTTTCGGGGGTGGTGCTAACCAAACTTGACGGTACGGCCCGGGGTGGGGTCGCCGTGGCCGTGGTGCGCCAATTGGGTCTCCCCATCCGGTTTATCGGCGCAGGCGAAGGGGTGCAAGACCTCAAGCCGTTTTCCAGTTACGAATTTGTCGAAGCCTTGCTGGCGGGGTGAGGGTCAGTGGGTATGTTCTTGCTAAGAGTGCTTCATGCGACGTACTTCCTCTTTGCCGGATATGTCTCCCCCCGTCGTTCTGCGATGCCTGCGCCCGGCAGTCCGGAAGGAAGTCTGGTGTTTTTGGCCGAAGGTTCCCATGGCGCCCATCGTGAAGCCAAAACGATTGAGCTGTTGGGGTTGTTGGCTTTTGCCCTCCGCAGTTTTACCAACATTCCCCAGTTTTTGGAGGTGGTGCCTCCCCTCACGGGCCGGTTGCTGACGGCGGACGGGGCGGCGTTGCTGTTGTTGGGGCGGGACGGTCGTTTTCGGTTGCAGGGGCTCTACAGCGAAGAGCGGGCGTTGAGCGAGCGGATGGTGCCGGCGATCCAACAGGGGTTGGCGGCTTGCGAAGATACGGGCACCCTGGAAAGCCTGTTGTTGGCGGTGTTGGGGGAAGGCTATGCTGTGCACATGGTGGCGGTGTTGGGACGGGAGGGGCTGTTGGGCTACCTTTGCGGTTTTGGCCGGACGCTGCCTTGGGACGACGGGCAAGCCAAGTTGCTGCGGGCGATCGCCGATTTGACGGGGGCGGGCATCGAGAGCCATCACCTGGCGGCGGCGGTGCAACGCAAAGAAGTGCAGGATCGCGAATTGGAGATTGGGGCGGAAATTCAACGTCAATTGTTGCCGTTGGTGTGTCCGGAAATTCCGGGAATATCTTTGGCCGCGCGCTGTCGGACGGCCAACCGGGTGGGGGGCGATTGCTACGATTTTATTCCCTTGGAGCGGGGTGCCCGCTGGGGGATTGCGGTGGGGGATGTGATGGGGAAGGGGGTGCCGGCGGGTTTGTTGGCCACGATGACCCGGGGCATGTTGCGGGCGGAGGCGTTGCGGGGGTTGGCGCCGGCGGCGTACGTTGTCAGGCCCTCAATGCGGCGATGTACGAGGATTTGGAGCGATCGCATCGGTTTTTGACGTTGTTTTATGGGGAGTACGATCCCCAAACGCGCATTTTTACTTATGCCAATGCGGCCCATCCGCCGGCATTGCTGTGGCGGGCCCGTCAGGGCAGTTTGCGGATGTTGGATGCGGCGGGCTCGTTGATTGGCTTGGATGGCGATTCCCAGTATGAAGAGGGCAGCGTGCGCTTGCAACCCGGCGATGCGGTGGTGTTGTACACCGACGGTCTGACGGAGGCGATGGGGGCCAACGGCGATCGCTTTGAGGAAGATCGGTTGCGGGCCGGTCTCGAAATGGCCTGCCCGGCGGCGACCCAGGCCCTCGACATCTTGGAAGCGGTGTTTGCCGGGTTGCGATCTTTTGTGGGCGATCGCCCCCGTACCGACGACATGACGGCGGTGGTGTTGCGGGTACAGCCCTAGGCGGGCAACCCTATGGCTTATGAACCCCTGCATCACAAGTATCGGCCGCAAACGTTGGCGGATCTGGTGGGGCAAGAGGCGATCGCCGCCACCCTGGGCCAAGCCCTGAAAACGAATCGGATCGCGCCGGCCTATTTGTTGACGGGGTCGCGGGGTACGGGCAAAACCTCGACGGCCCGCATTTTGGCGAAATCCCTCAATTGTTTGGCCCATGGGGGGCCCACGCCCCATCCCTGCGGCACCTGCGACATGTGCACGGCGATCGCCAAGGGCACGGCTTTGGATGTCAGCGAAATCGATGCCGCCAGCAACACGGGGGTGGACAACATTCGCGAAATCATTGAACGGGCGCAGTTTGCGCCGGTGCGGGCTCGCTACAAGGTCTACGCGATCGACGAATGCCTGACGGGCGATTCCCTGGTGCTGACCCAAGCTGGGCCCATGAGGATTGGCGATCCGGCCATCGTGGGTCGGTTGGTGATTAGTTACAACGACCAAACCGGCGGCTGGGAGTTTAAGCGGGTGGTGCGCTGGCTTGACCGGGGCACACGGGACATCTTGGAAATTCAGACCACCCATCGTAAGCTCAGGTGTACCGCCAATCACTTGGTGCGGACGGAGCAGGGATGGATCGCAGCGAGAGATCTTCCAGTTCAGAGCCGGATTTTGTCCCCATGGGTGCCGCCCCTTCCCGCAGGTTTTTGGGAGACACCCGCCCATTTTCAATCCCTGAAATGGACTACAAGTTTGGAAACGGTCGTATCTGTGACCCGCGGTGGGGCAGAGCCGGTTTACGATCTTGAGGTCGAAGACAACCACAATTTTGTGGCCAATGGGCTGCTGGTGCACAACTGCCACATGCTCTCGACGGCGGCCTTCAATGCTTTGTTGAAAACCTTAGAAGAACCGCCGCCCCATGTCGTGTTCATTCTGGCGACCACCGATCCCCAACGGGTGTTGCCCACGATTGTTTCCCGCTGCCAACGGTTTGATTTTCGTCGGATTCCCCCGGCCGCGGCGATCGCCCACCTCCGACACATTGCCGATCGCGAAGGCATCCCGATCGCCGACGAGGCTTTGCGGCTGGTGGTGCAGTTGTCCCAAGGGGGGTTGCGGGATGCCGAAAGTTTGTTGGATCAACTCAGCCTGTTGACGGGGGAAATCACCCCCGAAAAGGTTTGGGATTTGGTGGGGGTGGTGCCGGAACAGGATTTGTTGCGGTTGCTCTCGCTGCTGCGCCAGGGACAAGGGGCCGAGGCGATCACCTTGGTGCGCCGCATTGCCGACCGGGGCCGCGAACCCCTCATCATTTGCAAAATTTGGCCGGTCTCTACCGCGATTTGCTGATTGCCAAAACTGCCCCCGATCGCCCGGAATTGGTGGCCCTTTCGGCGGAAGGTTGGCGCCAATTGCAAGCCCTGGCCGAGTCCTACCGCCTGCCGGAAATTGTGGCGGCCCAAACCCACCTGCGGCAAGGGGAACCCCAATTGCGGCAAACCACCCAACCCCACCTTTGGCTCGAAGTGACCTTGGCCGGTTTGTTGCCCCAGGCCCCGACCCCGCCGGAAGTCTCCCTGCCACCAGGGTTGCCCAAACCCCTCACTCCACCGGACGTGTCCCCGCCAAGGGTTCCCCACGACTCCTTACCCCACCGGAAGTTGCCCGCCGAGGGTTGCCCAAACTCCTACCCC
>JAAUUG010000261.1 GCA_012031195.1 Oscillatoriales cyanobacterium SM2_1_8 | reverse complement strand
ACTTCCGCTTCAAATCGAGATGAGAGATTGAGCGCCAGGCGCGAGATAAATCAGATAGAGCAGCAGACCCTAGCGGTACAGCAAGCCACGGAGCAGCAAGCATTGGCCAACACCCAGGCGGCGGCAGGACTGGCCGATCAAATAGGGCTGTCCCGGCAAGAAGCGGAAGGGATTGGTGTTGCGTTGGGGGGATCGGTCGCCAAGGGGCTTGACGGAGCGGTTTCTAGGTCAAGCGCACTAGCCGGCAATTTGGGGCAAGCACAGGAAGCGGCACGGGGGTTGGGAGCGGCACTATCCCAAGCGGCCGCTGCAGCCGACGGAATTGCCGGCTCTGCCGCGGGAACCCCAGGGCAGATTGAGAGGGCTAGGGCCGCAGCCCTAGCGTCGGGGGGTACGGGAACCGTGGCAGGCAACAACGCCTTCTTTGGGGCGTTGGCAAGAGAGCAGGCAAACACCGGCGGATTGTCCGGCGGATTTTCGTTCGGCGGCGCTTCCCAAGACAAGCTAGCGTTTGCATTCTCGGCGGCGGCAGTGGGGAATACCCAGCCGCTCAAAGACCTAGGAATTGACCCCAAAAATCTGCCGAAGCTCGCGTCAGGCACCAAGGGGCGACCGATTACAGGGGGGATGGCGATCGTAGGAGAGGCTGGGCCGGAGTTGATCAACGTCACCCGGCGCGGAGTTGACGTGGTGCCGCTCAAAGGAATGCCTGGCTTTGCCAAGGGGATCCGGAGCCTAGACGCACTAACACGCTCTATCACCCTGCTACAAAACAAAATCGAGGGACTAAGATTTGCCAAACTTGACAAGGGCAATCTTCGTGGCGGCCTGAACTTTGAAGCACAGATCCCCTCACTAACCGCCGAGCTAAACCGTCAAATAAATGAGCTGGCAAGAATGCGAGAACAGTTGGAAAAAATTCAACCCTCAGAAGTTTTGCGGGGTGTTGAACGGGTTGCGTCTGAGGCTAGAGTTTCTAGCGAGACGTCAAATACAATCAATATCGTGAATCAACCAGAGCCACAGCGGGTGTTAAGAGAAGCCCTGACCGAGCTTAGTCGTTCGGAGCGCACAAGGGAGGTTTGTCGTGGGTAACATTACCATCACAAACTCGTTTGGCATATCGGACTTTACTGTTGAGCCGGGGAAAGGCAGTCGCCGATGGCGAGTGGCGCAGGTTACGTCCAGCGGAATAACGTCGCGGGGGCGGACAATTTTCGAGGGGCAAGGATTTGTCGCTCCGCTGTTTGTGTGGGAAATCAAAATGGATTTGACGATCCCCAGGATTGTCAGGCTGAATGAAATTTGGAGCAAACAGCAAGAGCTGCTCTCCCAAAACTCATTGGATGGATTTGTGGGGTTAAATGATCGGCAATGGCGAACAGATGCAGTCGCAGCGCTTCAAAACTCGCGGGCCTCTTTGGGCAGCGCATCAATTGATGGCGTAAATGTTCATTACACTCGTCACCGCCTAAATATCATAATCCTGCCTGAGCCTTCAGAGCAGGTCTTGAATCCGTTTATGGGAGACAACGCACTTGTAAGAGTTGACGTTCGGATAGAAGAGGTCGCCTAATGCCGGCTCAAATTGCCACTCGCGATTATGAATTCAGTGTTGGAGGCACCGACTTTTCTGCCAACCTAACCGCACTGGTTTTGCAGCGTCCCAAAACAGAGCGCGGGACACCAAAGGCATGGACAGGACGGTTTTCATTGTTTCGGCTGGTAGGACAAAGCCACAATGATTTGTACGAGTTTGTGAACCCTGCTCGATGGTTTCCCTATCAACAGCCTGTCACCGTAAAAATCGGCGGGGACACAATTTTCCGTGGATGGATAGCGGCATACCGATACAATCCCCTGACCCAAATAGGTGAAGGAGACCTGGTAGACGAGATTGGTAAAATCCGGTTTCTTCAGTCCCCATATGATGCCGAGGTAAAACCAGATAATCCTGTGGTTATATCTGATTTGGCAAAAAAACTATTGGATTCGTCCAAGGCGGCTTCGGATGTGCCAACGCTGTCAGGAGAGATAAATGTGCCCTATAGCAGTTCAGACCCAATTGGTGACGCGCAGGGTCTAGCTGAACGTGACCGGTATTGGATGTACGCAGACACGTCAGGAACACTACGGTTTCAACGGTATCAGTTTGATGTCGCGCCTATAGTTTCGGTAGAGGCAGACGATCTTTTGGAGTTTGAACCAGCAGGGGAGATACCCCCATTCGTTTTTGAGTCGGTGGTTGTGTCTGGGGCGATCGCCAAAGCCATTCCAGCAGAACCCGAATCGCCAAACTCCGATGCTTTTGATGAAAAACAAAGGGTTCGGAAAATTGTCACAACCACGAAAAAAACCGTAGGCGAGATCGTTGGTGATTTTCGGTTAAATGGCCGCGCCGGCAGCTTTGAGCCAACCGCCACACTAACAGCTACCAAGACCGTCACTTATGAATATGACAATGAAAACAGGGTGTCTAAAACCTTGACGGTAGAGAGAAAGCCGATTGGATGGTGGGTTGAAGATTTCAGGAACGGGGGGAGGGCAGGGACGTTTGAGCCTATGAGTCAGGTTGAGTCCGTGCTGATTGAGGAGCTGGGGAAAAAGGTAGAGCGCCGCCCTGCAGGGGTTTGGGCCTTGGATTTTCGGACAGGCGGCTCCGGTAAGGTCGGTGCTTTGGACCCATTGCAGGTGATAGAACGCTCCGAAGAGGTGGAAAACATACCGGCAAAAGAGTTTGCGCTTATACGGCGATCCCCTCAGCGTTCGCGGGCTGCGGTTGTAAACGGTCGAAAGGTTTTGTCCCCATCCCCAGTCGAGATTATCGAGCCTCCGGAGTATATTTTAGTATCAGAGCCTGTCGAAGCCGAGTCCGGAGTGCAGTTGCCACCCAATAGGTTCACCCCCACGGGTGTGGGGACAACTGGAAGGATCTGTTATTGGAACGGGAAATTTACGGTTCACCCCCACGGGTGTGGGGACAACACTTCCAAAATACCCGGTTTTGCTAGCGTCCGGCCACAAAGACCCCGTCTAAGTCATAAATCGGGCGGCGGGGGGTGCCGAGGGTCTTGACGGCAAATCCCTGTTCGGTATTGGTGGGGTACACCAAAAGGGCGGCGCCTTGGCGGCGTTTGCTGGCCACGATTTGCCAGAGTTCGTCGCGCACCAAAGCCGATACGGCCCCTACAAATACTCCGACTTTGACCTCGCAGAGCCAGCGGCTGAGCTCGCCCCGCAGACCGGCGGGGACTTTTTCCAAAATGATGACGATCATGCTTCGGTCTCCTCTGCCCAGTTCACGCCCCCGGCTACGGCCCCGGCGCGATCGTCCCACAGCAGGTTTGCGACTTCGGCCGCCGGTTCGGCTCCGTAGCCCAAGAGGCGATCGATGTCGGGCACGAGTTTTTTCATGAGTTTGGCGGCGGCAAATTTTTCGCGGCATTTCTGACGCACAAGCTGGCCGTAGTTCATGGCATCTTCGGCAACGGCATCGAAGGCGGCCGGCACGCTGGTTTCCATTTTGTAGAGGTCGGCGATGTCGTACACAAAGAAAGGGGTTTGCCGGTGTGGATAAACCCCAGGGCGGGGGCATAGCCGACGGCTTGGATGGCGGCTTGGCAAACGGCATAGAGGCAACTGTTGGCTTGGGAAATGGCCCGGTTGATCGGATCGCTGTCTTCCCAGTTGTCCAGTTTGTATTCGCGGCCCGACCAGGTCACGCCGGTGGCTTTGGCGAGTTTGCCGTAGGCGGTGCGGACGCGGACGCCTTCGAGTCCCCGAATTTGGGGCAAGGTCAGGTTGACATCCAGTTCTTCGCCAAACCGAAATTGGTACATCCGACGGACGATCGCCAGCCGTTGTGTGGGGTCGGCCCAAAGCTGGGCTTGATGGTACAGGCGATCGACGCTGCTGCTGCTTTTGTAGCCAAAGGCGTAAAAACGGAGGGCGTCTTCGCCGACCCACTGCACGGTGCAGCCGCCATCCACCAGGTTTTTGATGGCGGCATGGGTGATGGCGGTGCCGGGGCCGAGCAGGAGGGTGGAAAGGTTGGCGCAGGGAATGGCAAAACAGTTGTCTTTTTGAAAAACGGCGATGCCTTTGGCTTCTTGTTCGATGCGGGCGTGCTCGGCATACAAAAAGCCGATTTGGTTGCGGATTTTGGGCAGGCTGCGGGAGGATGCGGTCATGGGATATCTCCGGGTTGGTTCGAGAATTTTGCTTGGAGGTTCGAGCTTGGAACTCGGAAGGCCGAGAAATTTGCTTGGAGGTTTGAGCTCGGAACTCGGAAGGCCGAGAAATTTGCT
>JAAUUG010000260.1 GCA_012031195.1 Oscillatoriales cyanobacterium SM2_1_8 | reverse complement strand
CTTGGTTAGGATGGGTGGCAGGGTAGAACCTAACTGAGGGCTTTCGGCGTGAGCCCTCAGCCGAACGACGCAGCCCCCCCCTCTTCCTTCGATGTCTGAACCTACTCGAATATAGCCATAGCATGATGCCTTAACCTAATTGAAATGCGGAGAACTGGGGAATCCTGAAGCTGGCGGGGAGAAACTTTGGGGAGTATCACGCTTTGAGATGGTCACCTGAGGGCATTTCAAACCCCAGCGGGAATTTCGTGCCCGCGGTTTTGGCTTCCTCAAACCGTACCTCCTTGAGGGAAGCTCCAGTCAAGTCCACATCCGTCAAGTCGGCCCGCCGAAACAATGCCCCATCCAACCGCGACCCCACCAAGCTGGCGCAGAACATTTCGGTACCGCTAAAATCTGCCCGTTCCCCACCACCCGATTCAACTGCGCCCCACTAAAATTCCCCAGGGTTGCATTCACGCCGCTCAAATCCGCCCCTTCCATCTTTGCGCCAATGGCACTGGTGCCAATGAGGTTGGCTTTGCTGAGGTTCGCCCCACGCAAATCCGCCCCCAGCAGCTTGGCATGGGCCAGGTTGGCCCCCGCCAAATTGGCATTGCGGAGGTTGGCCCCGGTTAAATTGGCGGAAATCAAATGCACATTTTGGAGGTTGGCGCCTTCCAAGTGGGCTTCTTCAAAATCGCGACCGCCCGCCGCGTAACGGGCCAACAGCTCACTGGGATCCCTAACCACATCCACGTTGGGCGAATCTGCCGCCGCTGGCACGACCTCTTTGGCTTTCGGGTTGGTTTTGGCCGGAGTTGCGGTTTTTTGCACCACCGTATCCTCGCCCCCCTCCAGCCGTGCTTTGTTGGCGTTCCCAACCATTTTCGGCAAAGGCGGAGACTTGGAGACGGCGCCATCCCCCCGTGCCGTGCGCAAATCCTGCAAAAAAGCCGCAATATCCGGATCGTCCTCTTCCTCGGTCACGATTTCCGGCATCATTTGCGACTGACTCAGCTTGTCAATGCTCTGCAGCAACACTGCCGGGGAGGGGTACCGTCGCTCCGGATCGATTTGCAGCAACCGACTCAGCACATCCACCATCGACTGGCTGAGGGGCACCTTCACGCACTGCTGCCACCGGTTGATCCAGCCAAACCCATACTTGGCAAATAACCGTCCCGGGGGAATGCCCCCCAGCAAATACACACAGGTCATCCCCAAGCCAAACAAATCGCTGCGGGTTGTGCGCACCCCTTGCCGCAACACCTCCGGCGCCAAAAAGCCCGACAATTCCGCCGAGGTCGCATCCGTGAGCCAATCCACCGCACAAAAATCCACCGGCATTACCCGCCCGTCGGCATCGCTGCGCCACAGGTAAGCCGGGGCGATCGCCCGTGACAGGTTTCTTTTTCCGCCATAAACTGCAACACCGGCAACAGCGATCGCAACAGTTGCCAAATTTTCTGCTCGTTCCACTTGGACTCCGGGCCCATCTCCTGCGCCAACCCATGGCCCGGCACCCGATCGCACACCAAATACTGTTTGGAGCCCAGGGCAAAATAATCCAAAAACGTGGGCAACTGCCCATGTTCCCCCAGCGTTCGCAGCCGCAGCGCCTCCTTCCGGGCCCGAACGGCCAACTCTGGCTTGTCCGTCTTCAGCTCGTAGAGCACACAGGGGGCCTCCAGGCGCGACCCATCCCAGGCCACCAGCACCCGCCCTTGGGGCGTTTCCAAGCGCACCGACTCCAAACGGTAACGGGCAATGAGCATCGCCTGCGTTCCGCAATGGGGGCACCGCGGGTCGCCGAACCGTAGACTTCGGCATCGATCGGCCGACCGCAGGACGGGTTCCAACAACGGCTCATAGAGGCACTGCGCGAGGGAATACTCCCTATCGTAACCCTACACCGCCACCGTGCGCGATCGCTTGGGTTCCGGCAGACCCACCATTTCCGAGTTGCTGGCACCGGGGGGCACCATCGGGTAGCAGTTTTCATCCCGCTTCACCCGGAAATCTGCCACCACCGGCCCCGGATGGGCCAGCACCGCCGCCACCGCCGCCGCCAAATCGTCGGCTGCCGTTACCAACATGCCGTGCAAGCCAAAGGCTGCCGCCAGCTTCACAAAATCCGGCATCCCGCCCATCATTTCCGAAGCCGAATAGCGCTCGTCGTAGAAGGCCTCTTGCCACTGGCGCACCATCCCCTGCCAGCCGTTGTTGATGATGACGGTTTTCACCGGCAGCTCGTATTGGGCGAGGGTACCCAACTCTTGCAGGTTCATCTGAAAGCTGGCATCGCCGCTGATGCAAATCACCGGTTGCCCCGGAAAAGCCACTTGCACTCCCATTGCCGCCGGCATCCCGTAGCCCATGGTGCCCAGCCCCGCACTCGAAATCCACCGCCGGGGGCCATTTTTCAGAAACTGCGCCGCCCACATTTGGTGCTGGCCCACATCCGTCGTGTAAAACGCATGGGGAGCCTGCTTGGCAAACTCGGCGATCACTTCCTGCGGCGACCATTCCCCCTCGTAGTGGGGCACCTGCAGGGGGTAATCTTCCTTCCAGAGTGCGATTTGCTGCAACCAGGGTTGGGTAAGGGGGGTTTCGGTGGGGGAACTCGCCTGCCACAACGCTCCCAAGACCGCCCCCACATCGCCCACCAGCCCCACTTGCGGTACGCGGTTTTTGCCGACTTCCGCCGGATCGATGTCGATGTGGATCACCTTGGCATAGGGGGCAAACTTGTCCAGCTTGCCGGTCACGCGATCGTCAAACCGCGCCCCGATCGCCACCAACAAATCGCAGTTCTGCACTGCAAAATTGGCGTAGGCGGTGCCGTGCATCCCCAACATCCCCACCGCCAACGGATGGTTTTCATCAAACGCCCCTTTGCCCATTAGGGTCGTGGTCACCGGCGCCTGAAACCGCTCCGCCAACGCCTGGACTTGCTCGTGGGCATTGGCCAAAATGGCGCCGCCCCCCACATACAGCAACGGCCGCTCCGCCGATCGCAGCAACGCCAACGCTTCCTGAATCTGCTCCGCCGTGAACCCTTGGGGCTGGGGTTGGTAACCGGGCAAATTCACCGCCGGGGTCGGCACATAGGCAAAGAAGGTTTGGGCAATGTCCTTGGGAATGTCCACCAACACCGGGCCGGGGCGACCGGTACGGGCAATGTAAAACGCCTCCGCCACAATCCGGGCGATGTCTTCCGGCCGCCGAATCACGTAGGAATGCTTGACAATGGGCAACGTAATCCCCCAAATGTCCGTTTCCTGAAAAGCATCGGTGCCGATCGCATAGGACGGTACCTGGCCCGTAATCGCCACCAACGGAATCGAATCCATCTGGGCCGTGGCGATGCCGGTCACCAAATTGGTCGCACCGGGGCCCGAAGTCGCCATGCACACCCCCACCCGACCGGTGGCCCGGGCATAGCCGTCGGCCGCATGGGCCGCCCCCTGCTCGTGACGCACCAAAATGTGTTGCAATTGACCCCGTGTTTCCGCCCGATGCACCTCGTCGTAGACCGGCAGGATCGCGCCCCCCGGATAGCCAAACACGTGCCGTACCCCTTGCCGCACCAGGCTATCGATCAGGGCAAAAGCCCCAGTCACCCGCTGCCCCAGGGCTTCACCGGTTGCCTCACCGGTCAATTCATTTGTTGCCTCACCGATGGCCCCATCGGCGGCGGCTGCTGCCAAACTTGTTTGCAATGATTCCTCCTGAAACCCGTCTTGGGGCTGGCTGCCCGTTGCGGATTTGCCGAAATGTTGATTGGCTAAAATTTAGCACGATTCCCCCATCCCCACCTTGGGCGATCGCCCCGGATAATTTAGATTAAAAGAATCGGTGCATCCGGGGCATCCGGGAGTGCAAAATGCTATCACCATAGAGATACCTAGCCTTGGACGACCGGGGCTGGCATAATGGACAATCCGTCAAGCCGACGATTTCCACTTGCTTCTGTCTCTTGTAGTTAGCGCACCCCTTGATTTTCCATGAGTCAAACCACCAAAGACATCCCGGTCAACATTTACCGCCCGAGCAATCCGTTTACGGCGCGCTGCGTCCTCAATGAAAGTTTGCTGCGGTCGGGGGCGCCGGGGGACACCCGTCACATCAAAATCGACTTTAGCGGCAGCGAGCTGCGGTATTTGGAAGGGCAAAGCATCGGCATCATCCCCCCTGGCAATGATGACAAGGGCAAACCCCACAAACTGCGGTTGTACTCCATTGCCTCGACCCGCCACGGCGACAACCTGGATGACAAAACCGTTTCCCTGTGCGTGCGCCAGCTAGAGTACAAACATCCGGAGACTGGGGAAACCGTGTACGGTGTTTGTTCTACCTACTGTGTGG
>JAAUUG010000259.1 GCA_012031195.1 Oscillatoriales cyanobacterium SM2_1_8 | reverse complement strand
AGGCTCAGACTCAAGTGGTCGGGGGAAGGGGGGAGGGCTGGGGGGGAGCCTGACCGGTGGGCTCGCTGCAACCCGCCAAGGCGATCGCCAACCAACCCAGCCATAACTGCTTTTTCATGGCGCTTTTGCGTCGCCGCATTTTGAAACGATAATCGTTATCGTAACATTGGCCGATGGGTTGCGGCCGGGGCCATAGACGGGCTTGGTACACTGAGTTAAAACGTTTCTCGGTCAAGATGGATCCGACACTCCCCGCAACGAAATCCCTGTGGGAAGCGGTGCCCGTATGCGTTGGCAAAGTGCGCATTGGGGACGATGACGTCGCGGAATGGTTGTACCTATCCCCTGCCTGCGAATTGGTGCTTGGATTTCGGGGGGAAGAGTTGCAAAGCGATTGGGCCCTGTGGCGATCGCGCATTGCCCCCGAGGATTGGGCGATCGCGGTGGCGCCTTTTTTGCCCAGTTGCAGCAGGGGATGCCCCACACCCTCACCTACCGATTTCAGCACCGCGACGGCACTTGGCGCTGGTTGCAACAAACCTTTTCGCCGTTGGCGGAGGCGACCCATGGTGTGGTGGTTCAAGGCGTGGACGAGGTTCAGTCCCTGCGGGAGCGTTTGACCCTCGCCGATCGCCAAGCCCAAATTTTGGTGGAAGCGGCCGCCGACAGCCTGGTGGCGATCGACGAAGAGGGGCGGGTGTTGTATGCCAACCCGGCCGCCCACGCGTTGTGGCAAGAAGACCTCACGGGCAAATTGTGGGGGGTACCCTTATCGTCTACCGAAATCGAACTGGTGTTGCCGGGGCGCATCCGCTACGCCGACATGCGGGTCGCTCCCATTGTGTGGCACCATCGCCCGGCCAAGCTGATTACGTTGCGGGACATCACCGATCGTCGTCACGTGGAAGAACGTCTGCAGGCGCGGATTCAGCGGGAACAGGCTTCTTTGCAGGTCACCCAAGCCATTCGCAGCAGCTTGAACTTGCCGCAGATTTTTGCCACCGCCACCCAAGAAATCGGGCGCCTGTTGGGGGTCGATATTGTTCACGTTACCCAGTACTTGCCCGAACAAGAGCGCTGGCAACACGTTGCCGAATACCGAGGGGCTCCCCAATTGCCTTCTTTTTTGGATGCGGTCATTCCCGCCGCCGGCAACCCCATTTCGGCGCAACTGGTGCAAGGCCGCAACGTCAACATTGCCGACATGGCCACGGTCACCGATCCCCTCCACGCCCATTTGATCCCCCTGGGGGGGGCTTGGCTGGTGGTACCCCTGGAAGTGGAAGGCAAACTTTGGGGGGGGTTATCCTGCCGCTACTACGGCCAAGCCCATGCCTGGCAAATCGATGAGGTGGATTTGGTCAAACGGCTCGCCGACCAACTGGCGATCGCCATTCACCAAGCGGAGTTGTACGACCGGGTGCAGCGGGAGCTGGCCAACACCAAAGCCATGGGCCGGACGCTGCGGGAACAGGAGTCCCTGTTTCGGGGCATTGTCGAAAACGCCAGCGAAATTGTGTTCATGCTGAACCCCAAGGGGGAGTTTTCCTACGTCAGCCCCTCTTGGCGCACGCTGTTGGGGCACGATCCCCGTGACGTGCTGGGGCGGCATTTTGACCAGTTTGTGCATCCCGACGACTTGAGCATTTGTACCGATGCTTTTGCCCAATTGCAACGGCAGGAGCACACGGGTCTTAAGGTTGGCCCCTATCGGGTCAAGCACCGGGACAGCAGCTACCGGTGGCACGAGTCCAGCGTTTCTTCCAAATTCGACGACCAAGCGCAATTGTTGCAGGCGGTGGGGGTCGCCCGAGACGTCGAAGAACAGCGCAGCTTTGCCCAATCCCTCGAACAAGCCCGCGCCGCCGCCGAAGCGGCCAGCCGTGCCAAAAGCGAATTTTTGGCCGTGATGAGCCACGAACTCCGCACCCCCATGAATGCCGTCTTGGGGTTTGCGCAGCTTTTGCAGGCCACATCCCTCACCCCCGAGCAGGAAGAATCGGTCACCGCCATTTTGGATGGAGGCCAACTGCTGCTGGAAGTCATCAACGACATTTTGGATTTGTCCCGGGCCGAAGCCGATCGCCTGCCCCTGGAAGCCGCCCCCTTTGCCATGGGCGAGGCGATCGCCGACATTGTCCGGCTCTTGCAACCGCAGCACCAACACAAAAAACTCACGTTGTCCTATCACATCGCCCCCAACCTCCCGGAAGCCGTCGTTGGTGACATCACCCGCTTCAAGCAAATTGTCGTCAACCTGTTGGGGAACGCCCTGAAATTTACCGAAGCGGGCGCCGTGACGATTCGGCTGGAGGGCGATCTCCTGAGCCAAGACCTGTGGGAATTTCATTTGGCCGTCCAAGATACGGGCATCGGCATTGCGCCCGATCGCCAAGTGGATTTGTTTGAACCCTTTGCCCAAGGGGATAGCTCCATTTCGCGACGATTTGGCGGTTCCGGTTTGGGGTTGGCGATTTGCAAACGGCTATGCGAAAAAATGCAGGGCAGCATTTCCGTAGAAAGCACTTTGGGGGAAGGGGCCACATTTCACGTGCGGTTGCGCCTGCCGGTGGCCCCGCACCCAGTGGCCCCGGCGATCACCTCGACCTCCCCTTGGCAGTCCCTGACCTTCTCGCTACGGATTTTGGTGGCCGAAGACAACCTGACCAATCAGCGCTTGATTTCCTTGGTTTTGAAACGTTTGGGAGCCCAGGCCGATATGGTCAGCGATGGCGAAGCCGCTGTGTTGGCCTGGCAACAACAACCCTACGATTTGATTTTGATGGATGTGCGCATGCCCAACGTGGACGGCTTGACGGCCACCCGCGAAATTCGGCGGCAAACGGGGGCGGGCGGTTTGCGGCCCTGGATTGTGGGGTTGTCCGGGGATGCCCTGGCCGAAGCCCAAGCGGCCGCCTTGGCCGCCGGCATGGACGAGTATTTGATCAAACCCTTGGACATTCGCAAACTCGAAGCGGTGCTGCAGCGGGTGGCCACCCACACGCCCCCTAACTCAAATCCGCCGTGACCCGATCCAAGGCGGCCACGTCTTCGGCCGCCAGTTGCCAACCCAAAGCGCCGGCATTTTCGGTCGCCTGATCCGGGGTTTTGGCGCCAGGAATGGGAACCGTACCCTTGGCGATCGCCCAGTTGAGGGCCACTTGACTGGGGGTGCGATCGTATTGCTCACCCACTTCACGGAGCATCTGGATCACGGGTTCAATCCGAAACAACCCTTCGGCCCCAAACTGAGGGTTAAGCTGGCGGCCGCCTTTTGGGGGAGCCACCGCTTTATATTTGCCCGAAAGCAAACCCTGGGCCAGGGGACTGTAGGCCAAAATTTTCACCCCCAGGTTCCGAGCCGTAGCCATGACCCCATTGTGCTCAATTTGCCGAGCCAACAGCGAATAGGGCATTTGGTTGAAGGCGAGGGGCACCCCCACCGCCGCCAACAAACCATGGGCTTCGCGCATTTGGGCCGCCGAATAATTGCTCACCCCGATCGCCCCGATTTTGCCCTGTTTCACCGCCGCCGCCCAAGACCTGCTCAATCGAGCCAATTTTGCCTGTAACCGCATCGAAGCGGGACTGAATGCGCTGGCGGATTCCCAAGTTTTGACCGCCTTTCGTCTCGCTAACAAAGTCATTGCCCGTGCCCGCCGCCAACAACTCAGCCAAGAACAAGGGGGATCCCCAGAGAGCTTTGCCCCTCCTCAATGGCGACCCTTCCAAATCGCCTATATCCTCCTCAACCTCGTGGGCATCCAGGATCCCACCTCCCCAGACCGGGAATGTGTAGACCTACTCTTTTTCCCGACAGGTGGCGGTAAAACCGAGGCTTATTTGGGACTCGCCGCCTTTACCCTGCTTGTACGCCGCCTCAAGTATCCAGGCATCCAGTCTGCTGGCTTAAGCGTCTTGATGCGTTACACCTTGCGGCTGCTGACCCTCGATCAACTGGAACGAGCCTCCCGCCTGATCTGTGCCCTAGAGTTAGAACGCCAAGCAAATCCTGAAATGCTGGGATCCTGGCCATTCGAGATTGGTCTGTGGGTCGGGCAAAGTGCTACCCCCAATTACATGGGATCCAGCAAAGACAAAAACGACAGCACTGCCCGTGCCCGCACCCTAGCCTACAAACGGGATAGCAAAGCCAAACCCTCCCCCATTCCCCTCGAACGGTGTCCTTGGTGTGGCACCGAGTTTAGCGCCAACTCTTTTCACCTCATCCCCAACGAAAGCGATCCCAAAAATCTGAAGATTCAATGTGTTAGCCGCACCTGTGACTTTCCGCGCAGCATAACCCCCTGCCCATCCTGGCAGCTAGACGAACCATCTATCGGCGGATCCCAT
>JAAUUG010000258.1 GCA_012031195.1 Oscillatoriales cyanobacterium SM2_1_8 | reverse complement strand
TGTTTGGCTCCCTGTTTTTCTTTGTGATGGCGGAAGAAGTTTACGCTTGGGGGCTTTCCTATGTGGGCTAGTGCGGTGACGGCGTGGGCTCACTATTTGAGTTACGCGGCCATGGCGGCGGCGCTGACCATCGAGCATCTAACCCTCAAACCGGAGCCGACGGTCAAAGAAGGGTGGCGCTTGGTGGTGGCCGACAGCATCTACGGCGTGGCCGCCATCACGGTGTTGGCCACGGGGGTGTTGCGGTTGCTGTATTTCGCCAAGGGTTCGGAATACTACATGCACCAGCCCTTGTTTTGGGTCAAAGTGAGTTTGTATGGGGTGGTGGGGGTGCTATCGATTTACCCAACGATCTCGTTTTTGAGTTGGATCGGCGGGTTGCGGGCCGACAAACCCCCGACCTTGGCGGCCGGTCGGGCGAAACTGTTGCAATGGTTGGTGCGGGGCGAGTTGTTGGGGATGGCCCTGATTCCGTTGATGGCTTCGCTGATGGCGCGCGGTGTGGGCAGCCGACTGGTTTGCTTCTTAAAAGAAGCCCAGGATTGGGGCTAGGGGCATTTTTTGATCCTTGTCCCGGGTTGCCCAATCCTGCCCCAGCGCAGCTACGACGAGACCTTGAGCCCCACCGGACAGGTCACACCGGTACCGCCCAAGCCGCAGTAGCCGTTGGGGTTTTTGGCTAGGTATTGCTGGTGGTAAGCTTCGGCATAGTAGAAGGTCGGGGCCGCCAGGATTTCCGTCGTGATTTGGCCTTTGCCGGCGGCGGTCAAGGCCTGTTGGTACAGGTCACGGCTGGCGATCGCCCGTTGGGCTTGTTCCTCGCCAAAGGTGTAGATGCCCGAGCGGTATTGGGTGCCCACATCGTTGCCTTGGCGCATTCCCTGGGTGGGATTGTGGTTTTCCCAAAAGGTCTTCAGGAGCATTTCGTAGTCGATTTGCTGGGGATCAAACACCGCCAACACCACCTCGTTGTGGCCGGTCAGGCTGCTGCACACCTCTTCGTAGGTAGGGTTGGGGGTATAGCCAGCCGCGTAGCCCGCCGCCGTGATCCAAACCCCCGGCAACGTCCAAAATTTGCGCTCGGCTCCCCAGAAGCAGCCCATGCCAAACATAGCTTGGGCCAACCCTTCGGGAAACGGCGGTTGCAGCGGCCGGCCGTTGACAAAATGCTCGCGGGCCGTCGGAATGGCTTGCGATCGCCCGGGCAACGCCTTTTCCGGTACCGGCATTTCCATTTTCTTCCGCATTCCAAAGGCAAACATGGCAAGCCTGCAATACTTCTTTACACTATCTTAAGGGGTAGGGCTCCCGTTTGGGCCGATTTCAATCCCATCAACACCGCATAAACAAAGAGGGGCAAGCGTGGGCAAACAAAACCAAAGCCGGTGGTGGCTTGCGGTTCTGGTGGTGGGTTTGGGCATAGGGGGGGTAGCGCTGACCATGCGGCTGCGTCCGCGATCGCCCGGGCCCAACCTGGAAGAACTGACGGTGACCTTAGCCCCCCAAACCATCCAGCCCCGGATCGATGCCAGCGGGGTGCTGGTGCCGCTGCAATCGGTGAACGTGAGCCCCAAGGTGGCGGGCACCGTGGTGGAGTTGTTGGTGGAGCAGGGGGATGTGGTGCAGGCCCAACAGGTGTTGGCCCGGATGGATGCCAGCGGTTTGCGGCCCCAAAAGGAACGGTTGGAAGCGACGGTGCAGGCGGCCCGGGTCGCTTTGACGCGCCTCCGCAACGGCAATCGCCCCGAGGATATTGCTGCCGCTCGGGCCCGGGTGGACGCGGCCCGCACCCGTCAAGAGTTGTTGCAACGGCGGTTTGAGCGCCAACAAGCCCTGTTTGCCCAGGGGGCGATCGCCAAGGATGTCCTCGATGAGAGCGAAACCAACCTCAAGGCGGCGATCGCCACCCTCAACGAACAAACCAACTTGCTGCAGGTGTTGGCCCAGGGCCCGCGCCGAAGACATGGCCCAGGCCGAAGCTCAATTGGCGGAAGCCGAAGCCCAGCGGACGGCCATCCACGTCCAAATCGCCGACACCGAAATCCGGGCCCCCTTCGCCGGCGTGGTTACCCAAAAATTTGCCGCCGCCGGCGCGTTTGTCACCCCCACCACCAGCGCCTCGGCCACCAATTCCGCCACCTCCACCTCGATCGTGGCGATCGCCAGCGGTCTCGAAGTGCTGGCCCAGGTGCCCGAAGTGGACATTGCCCAAATCCGGGTCGGCCAACCCGTAGAAATTACCGTTGAAGCCTACCCTGAGCGTCGCTTGCAGGGCCGCGTCCGGCTGATTGCCCCCAGGCGATCGAAGAGCAAAACGTAACTTCTTTTCAGGTGCGGGTTGCCCTGACGGACTCCCAAGATCTGAAATCTGGCACCAACGCCGATCTCCGGTTTCTGGGGGAAAAAGTTGAAAACCGCTTGCTGGTGCCCACCGTCGCCATCTCCACCCGCCAAGGTCAAACCGGCGTCAACCTCCCCGATGCCCAAGGTCGCCCGCAATTTCGGCCGGTTCGCCTCGGCAATACCTACGAAAGCAACACCGAGGTGCTCTCGGGGCTGACCGCTGGCGATCGGGTGTTTGTCCGCTTGCCCGAAGGCCGCCCCTAAATCCCCGTGACTGCCCCAACCCCAGCCTCAAGCCAAAGCGTCCACCAACGCCGTGGGTTCGGCATCGATCCAGGTTTCTGCCAGATGGCCGAGGGGGCCCGCCCCCCACCGCAACACCACCGGGCGATCGCCCGTCATGTCCAGAATCGTCGAAACTTGACCGGAAGCCTCCAGACCGTCTTCGACCACCACATCCACCAACTTTTCGTAGCGATCGCGCAGCTCGGCCCAGGAAGTGGCTTGGGGCAGCAGCTTGGCGGAAGTGGACACCACCGGATTGCCCAAACCGCGAATGGTCTCCTGCAAAATGGGCACCGCCGGCACCCGCACCCCCGTCGTGCGCCGCTTGGGCTCCAACACCAGCTTGGGCACCAACTTCGTGGCCGGCAACACAAACGTGTAGGGGCCAGGCACCAGCGATCGCACAATCCGGTACACCGGATCGGTCACCACGGCATAGGCCGCCAAATTGGCCAGGGACGAACACAGAAAAGTCAGGGGTTTGTCGGGGGCAATGGCTTCGATTTGGCGCACCCGTTGCACCGCCCGCTTGTTGTGCAAATCGCAGCCGATCGCCGGCACCGTGTCCGTGGGGTAAAGCACCACCGCGCCGCTGCGCAGGGCATCGATCAGCCGCTCCAACATCCGGGGCTGCGGGGTTTCAGGATGGATGGAAAGGTATTCGGCCACGGCATCGCCTGCTGCAAACGGTCGATCTCCAATTGTACGTCTAAAATTTGCGATTTGGGTGACCCGCTGGGGGCGATCGCCTACAATGCCCCCAGTGATAAGGTTTGGTCGATGTACGGTGCCGATCCCCGGGCGAAACACCCCTTGCCCGAATTCCCGCAAATTTGCTTCATCGCCAATACCGTGACCCATCCCCACATCGAGATTGGCGACTACACCTACTACGATGACCCGGAGGACTCGGAAAATTTTGAGCGCAACGTGCTTTATCACTTTGATTTTGTCGGCGATAAATTAATCATCGGCAAGTTTTGCGCTTTGGCCCGGGGGGTGACGTTCCTCATGAACGGTGCCAACCATGGCATGGCGGGCTTTTCCACGTACCCGTTTTTCATTTTTGGCCACGGCTGGGACTACCCGGAACCGCCCTCCCCCAGTAAAGGCGATACGGTGGTGGGCCATGATGTGTGGATCGGTTACGAGGCGACGATTTTGCCTGGGGTGCAGGTTGGCCACGGGGCGATCGTGGCGGCAAAATCGGTGGTCACCCGCGATGTGGAACCCTATACGGTGGTGGGGGGCAACCCCGCCCGGCTGTTGCGGCGCCGATTTGAGGAAACAACGGTGGAAGCCTTATTGGCGATCGCCTGGTGGGACTGGGACATCGCCAAAATCACCCGCAATTTGCCCCACATTGTCGCGGCGGATTTGGCAGCCCTGCAAGCCGCGGTCTAGGTTGGGTTAATCCAAAGGTGGAGAGCCTCGGCAGCGTTGGCTCGCCTCTCCCCAAAAGGGAGCCAAACCCTTGGAACGGAATTGCTGTCAGGATGTCAACCAGACCAACACAACCGAAATGTCCGAGAGGCGGGATGGATGCTTATTGAAGTTTCTCGAACACGTCGTGTTGCAATAAATGTATGTATAAAAAGCGAAAGCATGAAGATGCCAAACCAGGAAAAAGGTGGAATTGATCCAGAGAAAATATCAGGTTACTGCCTTAATCTACTTCATCCCACCGGTCAGCATAAAGCCAGAGTTTTTATAGTCATTTTAATTAAAATTGACACGGTTTTTTCCTGC
>JAAUUG010000257.1 GCA_012031195.1 Oscillatoriales cyanobacterium SM2_1_8 | reverse complement strand
CCGTTTGTGTGGATCTTAGATCCGTTCAAATGGATGCAGGATCTGCTTCAAGAAACAATACATAGGTAGGAACAGAACTGGGCGATCGCCCTTCACCTATTCTACAGACCCCTATCTATTGACTCTGCCGACAAGGTACCGTATTGTGTTCGCTTAAGTCGTCCTATGTTCGATTTGTGACGGGCGACGGCACCCAAAGATCTAGTCAGCGCTACCCAAGGCTGTTCGAGCAGCCAGGGGTAGCTGACCACCACGTTGGGCCAGCAACGGGATGGCTTGTGAGATTTTACTCCAAAGCCACCTTGCTTTGTTCTGCAAACGTCGGCAGGGTGGCTAGATTTTTGGCTTTCTTCTGTAGATAGTCAAACCAGGAGTTTACACTCATGAGTCTGTTTCTCGAATTTTTTGAAGGCGAGTTCAGTTTCGTCGAAGCTTCCGCTGATGCTCAGCTTCCCGACCCTCAGCTTCCCGATCCTGAACTTCCCAACCCTGAACCCCAACCCCGAGTCCAATTTTGGGACAACTTCTGGGCCAACTTCTGAGCGCCTGAAAGAGCAGTTTCTCTATCCCAAGGCCCGTTACGCCGGGGAGTTTACCCCAGCCAACCTTCTGTTTGACGCCAACCTGCAGGAATTTGCCGGGCGGGTGGCGATCGTCTGTGCCCTCGAAAGCGGCGGCAAAATCTCGCCTTTGGAAGCGTACCAAGAAATTCGCCGCCTCTGGGAAGCCCTCGACATCTCGCGGCATCAACTCTTTGATGAACCGACTTGAGGGAATGTTAAGTATTGCAAAAAGCAACCGGGGTATTCACTTACCAGCGTTTAGCATTTCCTGTAGACGTTCGAGCCCGAGGGCAGCGATCGCCCAGAAAATGAAGACCCAAAGCATATCAGGAGAAACGTTTTGACTCTGCGCGTTGCGGTGGTAGGCGGTGGCCCAGCGGGGGCTTCGGCAGCGGAGACCCTAGCCAAAGCCGGCATTGAGACCTACTTGTTTGAGCGGAAGTTGGACAATTGCAAACCGTGCGGTGGGGCCATTCCGCTGTGCATGGTTTCCGAGTTTGCTTTGCCGTCCGAGATTATCGACCGGCGGGTACGGCGGATGAAGATGATTTCGCCGAGCGATCGGGAAGTGGACATTGCCTTGGACAACCCGGAGGAATACATCGGGATGTGTCGGCGGGAGGTTTTGGATGCCTTTTTGCGGAACCGTGCGGCGCAGTTGGGGGCCCAACTCATCAACGGCCGGGTGTTGGACATCGCGATCCGGGACAACGGCAACCAGCCCTACACCTTGCACTACACCGATTTCTCGGCGGGCGGGCCCACGGGGATCAAAAAATCCTTGGAAGTGGACGTGATTGTGGGGGCCGACGGGGCCAACTCGGTGGTGGCCGAGGCGATCGATGCCGGCAGCTACAACTATGCGATCGCCTTCCAGGAGCGGATTCGGATTTCCCCCGACAAGATGAAGCACTACGAAGATTTGGCGGAAATGTACGTGGGGGACGATGTTTCGCCGGACTTTTACGCCTGGGTGTTTCCGAAGTACGACCACGTGGCGGTGGGCACCGGCACCATGCACGTCAACCAGAAGAAAATCAAAGGTTTGCAGGCGGGCATCCGGGAGCGGGCCAAGGCCCGGATCGAAGGGGGCGAAGTGATCAAAATTGAGGCGCACCCCATTCCCGAGCATCCGCGGCCGCGGCGGGTGGTGGGTCGGGTGGCGCTGGTGGGGGATGCCGCCGGCTACGTCACCAAGTCCAGCGGTGAAGGCATTTATTTTGCGGCCAAATCGGGGCGGATGTGTGCCGAGGCGATCGTGGAATTTGCCAACGGTGGGCAGCGGATCCCCACCAGCAACGACCTGAAGGTGTACATCAAGCGGTGGGATCGGCAATACGGCCTCACCTACACGGTGCTCGACGTGTTGCAACGGGTGTTCTACAACTCGAACGCCGCCCGCGAAGCCTTTGTGGAAATGTGTGCCGACAAGGACGTGCAGAAACTGACCTTTGACAGCTACCTGTACAAGACGGTGGTGCCGGCCAACCCGTTGGTGCAACTGAAAATCACGGCCAAGACCATCGGCAGCCTGCTCCGGGGCAGTGCTTTGGTGCCCTAGAAATGGTTGCCCCCACCCCCTGCTCCCAAAAGGAGAACCGGATGGTGTTGGACTCCCTCTCCCATTTTGGGAGAGGGCTGGGGTGAGGGTAAAATCACCGCATTTCACGGCATTTTGAGCGAGGGTAGGTGGGGGAACGCGCCCAAAATGTATAGCTGTTTTGCATAGCGACGAGACAAGACAAGTCGGGTCGCAGGGGCGAAGCCCCCGTATTGGTTCTATTAGACTTTCGTTGGGCAGGAAAACCGTGTCAGTTTAATTAAAATGACTATAGCTATGTTTCCAGGAAATCCAAGCTGCACCGGACGGTACCGCTGCCCCAAGCCTAGGGGTTATCGGGGCTCCGGAAATTGTTGGGTTCGCCCCTGTTCTTTCGCCAGATGGCGGGCGAGGGCATGGGCCAAGTCGCCGCGGGTCATGGGTTTTTGCGGTTGGATTGCGCCTGCCTGGAGGTTCACAAACCCTTCGTTGAGGGCCGTGGCCAGCGCCTGCCGCGCCCAGGGGGGAACTTCTTTGGCATCGGGGAAGGGCCGCAAAATTTCGTCGATGGTGGCGGTGGGGAATTGGTACACCCCAAAGGCGTTGGCAAAAATCGCAAATCCTTCGGCGCGGCTGAGGCGACCGTTGGGCAAAAATCGGTTGCCGTTGACGCCCCCCATCACCCCGGTGGCCAGCACCCGCTGAATGTCGGCGTAGGCCCAGTGGCTGCGGGGTACGTCGGAGGGAACGGGGATGTTGGCCTGTCCCTGCCGCCGGTTTAACTCGAAGGCTTTGACCAGGACGTTGGCCAGTTCGGCCCGGCTCACAAATTCCCCTTCACGAAAATTGCCCTGGCGATCGCGGCTCATCCAGCCCCGATTCACAATCCGCTCGATCGCCCCTGGGTCGTTGTCGGTGGCGATGGCCGGCCCGGCCAAACTGCCCAACAGCACCAAACTCCACAAAATTCGCGGCATCATGACGAACCTCGGTTTTCCCCTTCTGACGATACCGCAGGGGCTAGGGTTTCGCACCGGACGTACAAGGCATCTCCCCAAGTGCGGTGAAACGGAGTGGTGACCGCTACCCGCTCAAATCCTCGGTGACCCAAAAATTCGTCCAGATCGTCGATGAGGGGACATCCGGCATACATTTCGGCATAGTTCACTTCGAGGTTGAGGGCAGCGATGTGCGGCAACAGGGCCGTAGCTCCTTGCAACACTTTCCGTTCGGCACCTTGAACATCGATGTTGAGGAGGTTGAAGGCGGCCATGGGGGGCAGTTCTACCCCAAACAGGCTGTCGAGGGGGCGGGTAGTCACCCGAATTTGCCCCACCTCGGCAATGTCGGGATACACTTCTTCGTGTTGAGCCAAGGGCAGCAAAGAACTGCTCTGATCCCAGGAGGTGAGGTGCAGGGTCGCTTCCCCCCAACCTTCGGCGATCGCCCCCTTGATGAGGTATACGTTTGGTTCCCCGCCAAGCCGCGCCCACAGCCGCTCATATACCCCTGGGTTGGCTTCGATGAAGGCGATCGGTGCACACCCCAACCGGCGGTACTCCTCAAATTCTTGGCCCTCGTGGGCCCCAACGTGCACAACCCCGCGGGGCGAAATGCCGTGTTGGGTCAGCAGGGCCCCCAAATCCAGCATGGGAGCGTTGGGGTGCAAAAGGGTTCGCACAAACCGTTCGTGGATGGCGAGCAGCGGACGCAGGCTGGGGGGGGCAGGGGTCGGCCACAAATGCAATTCCTCCTCGCCGATCGCGAAGCATTCGTAACGGTGATGCCGCAGTTCCTGCACCATGGCAGGGCTCCAGCCGTCCCCTTGGATAAAATCAACGCGCCCCCGGGTCAAAAACCGCTGCACCGGCGCGAGGTCGTTGCCCACCCAGGCAAAATCCAGGCGTGGCCGCCAAATGGCGAGATCGGCGACCGGAACCGTTGTGGCTGGAGGATTCCCTTCGCACCAAAAGACGACGGCCGGGCTCGGCAGCGCTCCACTTTCCTGAAACCGGCGCACCAACCGTTGGCTATCGCGATCGCTCACGGTTGCCCCCACCACGCATCCAACAGAACATTCAAGGCGGTGCGATCGCCCCACTGTGCCATTGCCGACCCCATGGTTTCCGCATCCTGAATGTAGGGCCCGGTGCCGATCTCGCTATGGGCGATTAAAGCAGCGATGCCCGCCGCGGTCATTTCGGGATGAAACTGCAACGCCAACAGGCGATCGCCCCACGCAAAACCCTGCTGGGCACAAGCGGCGACTGGCAAACAACGG
>JAAUUG010000256.1 GCA_012031195.1 Oscillatoriales cyanobacterium SM2_1_8 | reverse complement strand
GCCGAGACCGGCTCCGATGCCACGGACTGACCTTCCCAACCGAGGCTTCGGTTTCTCCTGGGTGTCTTGCGGCTCAATGTCCGAAATCGCCGAGACCGGCTCCGATTCCACCGGCTGACCTTCTCCGACCGAGGTTTCCGTCCTCTCAATCACAGCGCGACCCAGGGAATCTCGGGGCGTTGGTACGGCCAGCACTTGGAGGGTGTCCCCCCCCCGCTTGCCCCACCAACGTAAAGGCGGTTTTCACTTGCTCGGCCAACACCTCGATCCGCCCCCTACCGACGCGATCGCCCCCACTTTGGATCCAAATCAACAACCGGGCCGCCCCGAGGGCCGTCTGCAACAGCGCTGTCGCCACCCCTAGCCAGATCACCGACCACGTGACCCCAAGCCAACGCAGAAAAGGCGGCAAAAACGCGGCCGCTTCCACCGCTGGCGCCGTGAAGTACAGTTGGCGAAACATCCCGTACACGAAACCGGCCGTCACCACCGCCAACCAGCCATGGGGGTGCCACCACGGTTGGCTCGGAGCCGGCAACAAATGCCCCAACCACCGCCGCTGGCGTTCGGTTAAGGTTTCCGGCGGCTGGTGCTGCACCCACGTCCCGAACGGATACCAGGGTCGCCACCACTGCACCCACGTCACCCCGGCAATGGGCACCGCCCCCAGCGCAAATATCTCCAAAGCGGGCGGCAACACCGGGTCGCCAACCGCCAAACCCAATTGGCAGAAAACCAACGCCAAGGGTACCCCTGCCGCCAGAGCGACCTGCACCCACAACAGAACGGTTTCGTTGCTCTTCGCGGCAAATCCCGGTGCCAGAACTTCCGGACGCAAATTGGGGTTGGACATCGGCAAGCCTCTGGATAAAACCCTAGATAAAACCCTATACAAGACCTGTTAAGGCTCTGGTAAACGCCGAAAAATAGGCACGTTCGGATCGCGCCCATTTTACCGCTTTCGCCCCTCCCTCGAAATTCCTCTTTAGGATTGGGTCGCCAACAGCTTCTGCTTGAGCTGCTCCAATTCGCTGGCCCAACGCGGATCCGGCTGCGTATCGCTCTCTCGATATTCCTTGCCGGAATCTTTGTTCGGTCGCCCGCTCCGTGGTTTTTTCTGGCGATTGCTGGGGGCCCTGTCGCCGCCTTCTTGGGGCAAAGAGATTGCTGCTTTGGAGTCTGCCCCGCCGCCTGCTCCACCCTCTGCACCCCTGTCGGCTTCGCTTTCGCTGCGATCCCGGCTGGAACCTTCCTCGGAACCGTCGGCAACCGTTTTGGCGATGACCGTGCTGGCAACAACCGCCGATTCACTCGCAACGCTACGCTTTACCGGACGGGGCACCCGCGGTCTGGCTTCCCCGCCTTCAAGTTCGCCCTTCTCGCCGCGAGAACCTTCGTCGCCTTCTTCGCCGCCCCGCTCGCCGTTCCCCTCACCATTCCCCTTGGTGCGCGGCAAGGCTTTCTCTAATTTGATCGCCGTACCCTCGAACTCGTAGCCGTTGAATTTTTCGATCACGGCATCCGCCAGCTCGTCGGTTTCGACCGTCACAAACCCAAATCCCCGACATTTCCCGGTTTTCCGATCCATCACCAGTTTCAACGCGAGATGATCCCACGATTGATGAAAAATCTGCTCTAGGGCTTGGCGATCGCATTCGGCGGACAGGTTGCCGACATACAGACGGATGGACATGGGAAAACCTCGACACGGAAACTAGACAAATGGAAACTAGAACAATACCGACAGGAAACGCCTGCTATCCATGGCGAGAAAGGCTTTTGCATCGCACCATGCATTAGGCTAGCATAGGTTACCCGTTTCGCTGCCTGTCAAGGGCCACCAGTTTGGGAATACGGTTTGGGAACACGATTGGGCTGTGAATTGGTTGGGCCCGAGTTTGGACTGGCTTGGTATAGCTGTAAATAACTTGCTTAGGACGGGGTGCAGGGGTGAACCTGATTGGGGGCGCAGCCCCCAACCCCCCCTTTTCTTTCGATGTCCGAACCTACCCAAATATAGCCATATTTTCTGGTTTTAATCGGCACCCGAACCAAGCCAATACCAAATGCTTGCTAAACCGCGACCTGCTGCCACTCCAGCCGCTCCAAGGTCTGTGATCGCGCGTAGGCCCGCTCGAAGCTGTCCAGTTTGGCTTCGATTTGAAAAGGTTCGCCCACCACGCCGGTGACCGCCTCTTGGGTTTTGAGGCCGTTGCCGGTGATGTACACCACAATCACCTCTTCGGGATCGATTTTGCCCGCTTCCACCAACTTCTGCAGAACGGCGATCGTGGTGCCGCCGGCGGTTTCCGTGAAATCCCTTCCGTCTGAGCCAACAGGGCAATGCCGGCCACAATCTCGGCATCGTTGACCGACTCCACTTGCCCACCCGTTTTGCGCGCAATCTCCAAAGCGTAAATCCCGTCGGCGGGGTTGCCGATCGCGATGCTCTTGGCAATGGTCTTGGGTTTGACGGGGGTGACAAAATCCCGCCCTTCCTGAAACGCCTGGGCGATCGGAGAACACCCCTCCGCCTGAGCACCGCTGAATTTGACCGCCTTGTCTTCGACCAGACCCACTTCGACAAATTCCCGGAAACCTTTGTAAATTTTGGTGAACAAGGAACCGGAAGCCAGAGGCGCCACCACCCGATCGGGCAAGCGCCAGCCCAGTTGCTCGATCGCCTCAAAGCCCAGGGTTTTCGAGCCTTCGGAGTAGTAAGGACGCAGGTTGATGTTGACAAAGCCCCATCCGTAGCTGTTGGCGACTTCCGAGCACAAACGGTTCACTTGGTCGTAGTTGCCCTGCACCGCAAACACTTTGGGGTTGTAGATGACGGTGCCCAACACCTTGCCGGCTTCGAGATCGGCGGGGATAAAGACCGAGCAATCCAACCCCGCATGGGCGGCAATGGCTGCCGTCGAGTTGGCCAAGTTGCCGGTGCTGGCGCAAGCCACGGTGTCAAAGCCCAGCTCCCGGGCCCGCGAGAGGGCCACCGAAACCACCCGATCCTTGAAACTGAGGGTGGGCATGTTCACCGCATCGTTCTTGATGTACAAATTCTTCAAACCCAGCCGCCGGGCCAACCGGTTGGCTTTGACCAGGGGGGTCATCCCCGTGCCCAAATCAATGTAGTTGTCGGTGGCCACCGGCAGAAAATCGCGATACCGCCAAATGGACAGCGGCCCCTGTTGAATTCGCTCCCGCGAGGTGCGCGCCCGAATCGCATCGTAGTTGTAGCGCACTTCCAAGGGGCCAAAACACAACTCGCAGACGTGCATGGCCTTGGCTTCGTACTCGGCCCCGCACTCTTTGCATTTCAAATGCTGGAAGGTGTCATGCCCGCGATCGTGTCCGCGATCGTGACTGTGGGAACACGCCGTCTCACGAACCGGGCTCAAGTCAGGATTCAAACCAGCACTCAAACCATCATGGACATCCAAGGCAGCGGTCGGGGTCATGGCAGCGAGGAGGTAACGACTGGTATCAACTTAACACCCTGTCAATACCCTGTCAAAAAAAGCCGACTTTTTTGGTCGGGATTTGATTTGCCAAGGAGGAGCACAGCAACGAGATGCCGTGGCTTGGTCTCGGCACCATAAACAAGCTCGGAAACAAAAAGGATTTTAGGATGGGCAGGAGCCAACCCCAAGCCTGGGCTGGAGCCAATGCGTCTCTTGCCGGTTGGCTTACGGTTCGTCTTCTTCCTGGGCGGCGATCGCTGCCAGCAGCTCTGATTCTTGGCGTTCAAATTCAGCCTCGTCCAGTTCCCCCAAATCCAGGCGAAGCTGCAACTGCCGCAAGCGCAGGGTCAAATCCTCTTGGCGTGCCAGCTCCTCCGTAGCCCTCGACTCCACCTGCTCGGCAATCCACAGCAACCCCTCCATGGGAAACGTCAACAATTGCCAAACCATCTGCTCCCTCCTGGTCTTGACAAGCTCGGTGCCTCCATACTAGCCTTGGTAGGTGTGTGAGGAAACTAAAGACGGCATCGGTGCGTAACCAGGAAAGAAGCCGATGCCGTTCTTTTTTGGTTTTCCAGTCTTTTTTGTGCCAACTTGTTGTGCCGATTCATTGAATTGCCTAGGATTTGAATTTTTATAGTCATTTTAATTAAAAATGCGCCTGTATAGCTGTTTTGCATAGCGACGGGACAAAACAAGTCGGGTCGCAGGGGCGAAGCCCCCGTACTGGTTCTATTTAGACTTTCGTTGGGCAGGAAAAATCGTGTCAGTTTTAATTAAATAACTATACAACTAAATTTTTGTAGGCGATTGTCATTGATGGCGATCGGCGCCGGGATTTGCGGGCATTCCATGGACGTCCATGGCGCGTTGGTATGCGGGTTGCGCCATCGCGATCGCTATCGATCGATTTCAGCCTTGGCGCCGATTGCGGCCC
>JAAUUG010000255.1 GCA_012031195.1 Oscillatoriales cyanobacterium SM2_1_8 | reverse complement strand
AAGACGAGGTTTATTTGCAGGATGTGGCCAATGGCAACAACGGTTGACCGAGCGATCGCCCAAGCCTGGCGGGCCCTACCCCTGCCCCACCCCGTCTGCTGCGCCTGGCCGAAGAAACAACTGCCTATACCGCCCACGCCCTGCCAACGTGCGGGCGATCGCCCAAGTGCGCAACACCTACATTTTGGCGGAACACCCCGGCGGCATCTGGTTGGTGGAACAACACGTGGCCGACGAACGGGCCCTTTTTGAAGCCCTCACCGACCTTTGGCAGGTTGCCCCCCTCTTAGAACCCTTTCCCCTCGACCACCTCCCAGCCCCAGCGGCCGCAACCCTGGGACAGTGGGGGCTGGAACTGGAACCCTTTGGCCCCCACACCTACCTCGTGCGATCGCTGCCCCAAGTGCTGCACCATCGGGGCGATCGGGTTGAAATTCTGCGGGAACTCAGCGGGGCCGAAGACTGGCCAACCATGCAGGCCACCTTGGCTTGCCGGTGTGCCGTCCGCAACGGGGTGCCCCTCGATCTGGCTACCCTGCAAAGCATCCTCGATCGCTGGCAGAACTGCCGCCATCGCCATACTTGCCCCCACGGTCGCCCGATCTGCCTCAACCTTGAAGATGGCACCCTCGCCCGCTTTTTCCGACGCAACTGGCTGGTAAACGCCCAGCACCGCCCCAACGGAAACAGCAACCAAAAGGGCTAGGGAGCGGCGGCCCGGCTCCCTAGCCCCAAGATAGTCCCCCTTAGCAATCGTAATAAAGCGCGAACTCGTAGGGGTGCGGCCGGATGCTCATGGGAATGGCTTCGTTGTTCAACTTGTAGGCCACCCAGGTATCGATCAGCTCTTTGCTGAACACACCGCCCAGCGTCAAGAATTCGTGGTCTTTTTCGAGGTTGCCCAGGGCATCCACCAACGAAGCCGGCGTCGAAGGAATTTTTGAGAGTTCTTCGGGCGACAATTCGTAGATGTCCACATCCAACGAAGCACCAGGGTCGGTCTGGGTTTTCACCCCGTCAACGCCGGCCATCAACATGGCCGCAAACGCCAGGTAGGGGTTGCAGGTGGCATCGGGGCAACGGAACTCCAACCGCTTGGCTTTGGGACTGGTGCCCGTCAACGGAATCCGAATCGATGCCGACCGGTTGCCTTGGGAGTAGGCCAGGTTCACCGGGGCTTCAAATCCGGGCACCAACCGCTTGTAGGAGTTGGTGGTGGGGTTGGTCAGGGCCAACAGCGCCGGCGCGTGCTGCAACAACCCGCCGATGTAGTTGAGGGCCAAGGGGCTGAGGTTGGCATAGCCGTCGCCGAAGAACAGGGGCTTGCCATCCTTCCAGAGGGATTGGTGGGTGTGCATCCCCGAACCGTTGTCCCCAAACAGGGGCTTCGGCATGAAGGTCACGGTTTTGCCGTATTTCCGGGCCACGTTGCGGATCACGTATTTGTAGGTCATCACAAAATCCGCGGCCTGCACCAAGCTGGCAAACTTGAAGCCCAACTCCCCTTGCCCGCCGGTGGCCACCTCGTGGTGGTGCTTTTCAATGGGCAGACCGCATTCCCCCATCGTCAGCAACATTTCGGTGCGGATGTCCTGGAAGGCATCGCTGGGGGCCACCGGGAAATATCCCTGCTTGTTGCGCAGTTTGTAGCCCAAGTTGCCGTTGGCTTCGCTACGGCCGGTGTTCCACAGCCCTTCCTCCGAGTCCACCTTGTAATAGCTCTGGTGCATCTCGGTGCCGTACTGCACGTTGTCGAAGATGAAAAATTCCGGCTCGGGTCCAAAATAGGCGGTGTCGGCAATGCCGGTGGTTTGCAGAAACGCTTCCGCTTTCTGGGCGATTGCCCGGGGACAGCGATCGTAGGGCTGGCCGCTGCGGGGCTCCTTGATGCTGCAAATCATGCTCAGGGTCGGCTCTTTCATGAACGGGTCGATCCACGCCGTGCTGGGATCGGGCACCATCGCCATGTCCGACTCGTTGATGCTCTTCCACCCACGGATGCTGGAACCGTCAAAAGGCACGCCGTCGGTGAACGCATCTTCGTCAATCATGTTGTAGTAAAAACTACAGTGTTGCCAGATGCCAGGCAGATCGACAAACTTCAAGTCGACCATTTTGATGCCCTGGTCTTTGATCATCTTCAAGACATCGTCCGGTGTCTTCGTCATGCTTTTGCGGTTTGTGGTGGGTAGACCCTGCCAGTCTAGGCACCGCTTTCTCCATAATTTGTAACAGAAGTTACATTTTGTGGGAACTCAGGGGTTTTGGGGCGATTCGGGTTCGTATACTGGAGGAATCTGGATTTGAGAGCGGGCCTATCGATACGGTTTTTGGGGCGTTGACCGGGTTAAAACCCAGTCAGCTTCGGCAGTTGCAGCGGTTGTATCGGGCGCGGTTGCCCCAGGATTGTGCGGTGACCCCCGAGTTTGGGCAGCGGTTGGCGGCGTTGGCGACGGAGCTTGAACAACCGTTGTGCACGTTTCTGAACCGGCGGGGGCAGGTGGTGCGGGTGGGGTTGGGTACGCCCGAGCGGGCAAGGATTCCGCCGTTGGAGTTGCCCCGTTACGGCGATGCCCGGTTGTGCGGTCTGCGGTGTGTGGCGGTGGGGTTGGATCGCCATGCCCCCAGCCAGGCGTCCCTGACGGCGTTGGCGGCCCAGCGCTTGGATGCTTTGGTTTGGTTGACGGTGCGGGGGGGATACGTCGATCGCGCTTATTTGGCCCACCTCACGGTGGCCGAAACGTTGGTATCGGTTCCCCTTTCCCTGGAGGCGTTGGCCCACCAAGACTTTTTGGCGTTGGTGGCGGGGCTGGAGGAAGAGTTTGCCCGCAATTACCGGGCGCGGGAGGTTTCCGAGAGCGGCGATCGTGTGATTTTGGCGGGGTTGCAGGGTTCGGGCGATGGCACGACGGAGGCGGGGATGCCGTTGCCGTTGGTGGAGTTGGGGGCAGTTGGTGGAAAGTGCGGGGGGGGCGATCGCCGATACCCTGTGGCAGAAGCGGGAGCGGCCCCATCCCCAAACGGTGTTGGGGGAAGGCAAAATTGCCGAAATTGCGGTGGCCGCCCAGAACCAAGGGGCCAATTTGATTGTGTTCGATCGGGAGTTGTCGCCGGCCCAACTGCGGAATGTGGAGCAACGGGTCGGGCTGCGGGTGAGCGATCGCACGGAGATCATTTTGGATATTTTCGCCCAGCGGGCGCGATCGGCGGCGGGCAAGTTGCAGGTGGAGTTGGCCCAATTGGCCTATCGGTTGCCGCGGTTGGCGGGACGGGGCCAAGCGTTGTCGCGGTTGGGGGGGGCATCGGCACCCGGGGGCCCGGCGAAACCAAACTAGAAACCGACCGCCGGGCGGTGCAAAAACGCATTACCCGGTTGCAACAACAGGTGAACGATCTGCGCGATCGCCGTCAACGGTTGCGGCAACAACGGCTGGATCGGGAAATCCCCACTGTGGCGATCGTGGGGTACACCAACGCCGGCAAATCCACCCTGCTGAATGCCCTCACCAAAGCGGAGGCCTATGCGGCGGATCGGCTATTTGCCACCCTCGACCCCACCACCCGCCGCTTAAATTTGGGGGACTTTTTGGGGTTGGAGCAACGGATGGGAACGGTTTTGTTGACGGATACGGTGGGGTTCATTCGAGAGTTGCCGCCGTCGTTGGTGGATGCCTTTCGGGCGACCCTCGAAGAAGTCACCGAAGCCGACGTGTTGTTGCACCTGGTGGATGCCTCCCATCCCCACTGGGAAGCCCAGGAGCGATCGGTGCGGGAAATTTTGCAAAACATGCCCTTGCCCACCGGGCCCGTTTTGACGGTGTTCAACAAGTGCGATCGCCCTTTGGATGTGGAGCGGTTGCGGGGGCAGCATCCCGAAGCTCTCTGCATTTCGGCCCAGGAGCGGCAGGGGTTGGCGGAGTTGTGTCGGCGGCTGGCCCTGTTGTTGCGGCAGACCGTGGGCACGTTTTAGGTTCTGTACCCCCTAGCCCAAGGTTTGGGGATCGATGTCCAGGGAGAGGCGCACTTGACGATCGCCCAGGATGGTTTGCAGGGCCTCGCGGGGGGGCAAGGGCGGCAACGGGTCGGCGCTTTTCAGGAGGAGGTGTTGTCGGTAGCGATCGGCCACCCGGTAGATCGGGGCCGGGCCGGCCCCAAAACGTCGAGGGTCGGCCACGTCGTTTGGAGGTATTGGCCCAAGCGTTGGGCCGCCTGTTCCAAGGTTTCCGCGTGGGGAGCGCTCAAGCGGACCAAAGCCAAATGGCCCACCGGGGGGGTAGTGCAACGCCTGCCGCAGGGCAAATTCCGCCTCGGCAACGCCAAAAATTGCCGTTGGGCCAGCGCCCCGATCGCCGGGTGATCGGGGGTGTAGGTTTGGACGATCGCCCGGCCCGGGACTTTCTCCCCGCCCGGC
>JAAUUG010000254.1 GCA_012031195.1 Oscillatoriales cyanobacterium SM2_1_8 | reverse complement strand
TACCAATGTGCTCGTCATGATGCCTCCTAACCCCGATCGCCGGGAACAATGCGCGCCTGCAACCAACCCATGGCGCGATCGAGCACCAGCCCCACCGCCCCAATGTACATCACCGCCAAATCACTTCACTCACATAGTTTTGCTGGTAGGCATCCCAGATGAAAAAGCCGATGCCCACCACCCCCGACATCACGATCTCGGCGGCAATGATGGCCAACCAGGCCAACCCAATGGCAATCCGCAACCCCGTGAAGATGTACGGCAAAGCCGACGGAATCAGAATTTTGAAGAAGTATTTGCGGGGGGAGAGCTGCAACACCCGCGCCACGTTTCGATAATCTTGAGGGATTTGCTGCACGCCCACCGCCGTGTTGATGAGAATGGGCCAGACCGCCGTAATGAAAATCACAAAAATCGCCGCCAGTTGCACGTTGGGCAGGGCAATCAGGGTGATGGGCACCCAGGCCAGGGGCGCGATCGTGCGCAAAAACTGAAACAACGGATCGAGAATTTGGTTCAACAGCCGGTTGGTGCCCACCAAAATGCCCAGGGCAATGCCCACGATCGCCGCCAAGCTGTAGCCTTGCATCACCCGGGTGAGGCTGGCCCAGGTTTGCCAAAACAGACCCTTGTCCAAGCCGCCCCGATCCAAAAAGGGATACATCAGCAGTTCCCGCGTCCGGGGATCGGTGAACAGGGTGGAAGGGGCCGGCAGTTTGGTCAGACCGGTGGCCGCCAAAAATTGCCAAATCACCAAAAAGCCGGCGATGCCCGCCAGGGAAGGCAACCACGCCAAACCCTGTTGTTGCCAAAACTTCTGCCATTGACCCAGCCGTGGGTTGCCGTTGCGGGCCCGATATCCTGTAGTCGCCATGGTTTCTCCTGAAGGTATAGCTGTAAATGACTTGCTTAGGACGGGGTGCAGGGGTGAAACCCCTGGCTGAGGGCGCAGCTCCCAAACCCCCTTTTCTTTTGATGTCTGAACCTACCCGAATATAGCCATAAAAGTTTGTGAGCTATGCGCGCTTGACGGTCAAGCTGTCGAGGTAGGCCTGCGGGTTTTCCGGATCAAAGGTCTTGCCGTCGAAAAAGGTTTCTACCCCCCGCGACGGCTTGGCGGGAATGTCGGCCGTAAACCCGGCGGCCTTGGCGGCTTCCTGCCACAGGTCTTCCCGGTTCACCGCTTTCACCAGTTGCCGCGCCTTGTCGAAATCGGCGATCGCCCCGCTGTGAAAATTCCAACGCATGGTCTCGGTGAGAAACCACAAATCGTGGCTGGGGTAGGGATAGGAAACGCTGCCCCGATCGTCTTTCCAATAAAGAGGGCCCTTTTTGAAGTCGTCGATCGCCGGTTTGCCGTCCCCCAGGTTGTATTGCCCCGCAAAGGGTGGGGTCAACACCGCCACGGGCACGTTGAAATAGGTACGCCCGGCGCAAATTTCCACCAATTCTTTGCGATTTTCAGGGCGATCGCACCACTGTTGGGCTTCCATCACCCCCTGCAACAGGGCCAAAGTCGCCTGGGGATGCTTTTCCACCCAATCGGCTCGCACCGCCAAATACTCTTCGGGGTGGAAAGGCCACATCTGGGCCGTGAGGGTAGCCATAAACCCAATGCCGTCGACCACAATCCGGTAGGGCCAAGGATCGCCGGTGCTGAAGGCATCCATGGTGCCGTTGCGCATTCCCTGCACCGTTTCCGCCGAAGGCACCGCCAGCAAATCAATGTCGCGATCGGGATCGATCCCCCCCGCCGCCAACCAATACCGCATCCAAAAATCTTGGTTCACATTGGGAAAAGTGTGGGCCGCCTTGAATTTGCGCCCCTCCCGCTGCGGAAAACCCTTGATAAAATCCGGATCGGCAATCTGCAACCCCAAACCCTGGCCTTGATTCTTGGCGGCAATGGCAATGCCGTTGCCGTGGGTCACCAATTGCGCCAACACAAACATCGGCACCTTTTGCCCGTTGGTGATGATCCCTTCCGAAATCAAATGGGGCATGGGCATCTGCCACTGACCGCCGTCAATGCCCCCCCGCTCCGAACCAATCACCACGTTGTCCCGGGCGCTGGCCCAGTTGGCCTGTTTGGAGACGGTCACATCCGTTAACCCATACTTCGCCCAAAACCCTTTCTCTTTGGCAACGATCAGCGGGGCCGATTCCGCAATGGGAATGTACCCCAACACAATTTTGGTGGTCTCCAACCCTTTGGCCCCACCGCCGACCGCCGGCGCCGCTGGGGTGCTGGGGGTGGATGTCCCCTGCTCCGGCGGATTGCCCAAACACCCCTTCAACATCAAGGAGCTGGCGGCCCCGCCCCCATCCAACGACACAAATTTACGCCGCGATAGGCTGCCCATGCTTTCGTTCCCCAGTAAAGATAGATTTATTTCTATGGAAAATTGCAATTGCATAGATAAATGTTAGGGTAAATTCAAGGGGGGCGCAAGGGCGGAACCGTCAGGGTTGCTCATGGCGGGTATAGGCGGCTTTGATGGGAGGGCTGTGGTAAGGTGACCAAGAAGGGGCATGGGCGATCGATGTTGAAGCAAATCGATGTTGGCGAAGTCGGGGAGCGGTTTTCGGAGTTGCTGGCGCAGTTGGCAGAGGGAGACGAGTGGCTGCTCATCGATGGGACGACCCCGGTAGCTCGCCTTGTCCCGATCGCCACCCGGGTGGCCGCTTTGCATCCTGGGGCGATTTGGCTCAGTCCAGATTTTGATGAACCGCTGCCCGATGAAGTTTGGGCCGGTCAGGGGTGAAACTGCTTTTGGATACCCATGCATTTATCTGGTGGGACAGCGATCCGGCCAAACTCTCAGAGCGCGCACGGGTGCTTTGTCAAGATCGTCAGCTAACCCTTTGGCTCAGCGTCGTCAGCATCTGGGAAATGCAAATCAAGTCTCAATTGGGGAAATTGCGCTTGGGGCTGCCTTTGAGAGAAATTATCCAAAGCCAAGAACAAGCCAACCAGATGGCCATTCTTCCCATCACCCTGGCCCATGTGTTGGCCTTGGAAACCTTGCCGTCCCACCACAAAGACCCTTTCGATCGGTTGTTGGTGGCGCAAGCCCTCGTGGAAGGAGCGACCTTGGTCAGCGCCGACACCAACATCGCGGCCTATCCTGTGCCTGTGATTTGGTGAGAGCGGCTGTGGTAGGGTAAAAAACCAAAGGGCAAGGGGGCAAAACGGTGCCGACGTTTGAAGAGTTGAAGGCGCAGATGCAGGACGACGATGGCGGGGTACGGGTGCGCGCGGCGGTGGCCAGCCGGGCCCTGTCTCCAGCCGAGCAATTTGCGATCGCCTGCATGGGGGTTCACGACAGCAATGCGCGGGTGCGTTACGATGCCGCCAGCCGATTGGGCACCGTGGGCCATTGCGATTTGAGCCAGACCGAGGAAATGCTACGCACCCTGTTGCGGGAAGACCCGGAAACCGATGTCCGAGCGGCCGCCGCCGACGCGATCGCCGCCCTGAAGCTCACGGCGGCCTACGACGATTTGATGACGGCCTACGCCGAGGCCACAGCCCCCGACGGTTGGTTGTTGCGGTTTAGCATCGTGGCGGTCCGTTGGGGGAACTGGGCGATCGCCGGGCCCGGGATTTTCTGAGCGCAACCCTGAGCGCCGACAACGGGCTGTTGCAATTGGCAGCCCTGGGGGCCTTGGGGGATTTGGGCGATCGCGAAGTTCGATGATAACGTCAACCGTGGGAGCTGGATTGCGATAAGTCACGAGAGGCGCTTTACCTAGGAACGTATCAGTCAGTATTTTAGTAGAGCAGGGTTCCTAGCGCGATCAATTTTGCTCGAGGAGCTGAGCAAAGAAGTTGACATCAACAAGGATTGCCAATAACGTGACCAAAACGCTGCCCAGAATCGCGATCGTTGGAGCCGGAGCCTGGGGAACTTGTCTGGCCAATCTGGCCACTCGCAACGGCTTGTCAGTACACCTCTGGTCGCGTCGTAGTTGTGAATCCCTGGCAACCGTTTTGGCTGAAGCCGATGTCTTAATTTCAGCGGTAGCGATCACGGGAGTGCAAGGAATAATCGAACAATTGCAACCGCTAGAAATTCTCCCCCACCTAACCATCGTAACCGCCACCAAAGGCTTAGATCCCCAAACCACCCAAACTCCCTACACCTTATGGAAACAAGGATTTTCTGAGCAGCGATCGCAGTCTTATCCGGGCCAAATTTGTCCGCAGAAATTAATCAAGGATTGCCAGCCGCTACAGTCATTGCCATTGAAAAATCCCAAATAAGCGCCGCCGAAACGGTTCAATCTGCCCTCAACTCCGATCGCTTTCGCGTTTATCTCAACAACGACCCCATCGGCACCGAACTAGGCGGCACCCTTAAAAACGTCATAGCGATCGCAGCAGGGGTATGTGACGGCTTAAAGCTAGGAAACAA
>JAAUUG010000014.1 GCA_012031195.1 Oscillatoriales cyanobacterium SM2_1_8 | reverse complement strand
CCGAAACCCTGTTCGAGAACCGCAGCGAATTGGTGGCTTTGAACCCCCCGCACGGCCACGATCGACTTTCCGGGGGTGGGTTTGGCCTTGGGATTGCCGCTCCACCCCGGGGCCAAAGCCTATTACGATCGCGAAAAGCCCTCTTTCCTGCAGGAAAATGCCGAGCCGATTTCTTTGATGATCGCCGTAGCCACCTTGGTGATCTCAAGTTTGTGGCAACTGCGATCGCAATTGGCCGACAGCCAGAAAAATCGCGCCGATGCCTACAACCTTCAACTGGTGCGCATTGTCGAAGAGACCGAAGCCGCCGCCAGCATGGAGGATTTGACCCGGCTGCGGCAGGAACTGCTGCAAATTTTGCGGGCCGTGATCGAAGACCTGGATCGAGATCGCCTGTCTCCGGCGTCGTACCAACTGTTTGTCTTTCCGTGGGAAACGGCCATGATGACCCTCCGCCACCGGGAAGTGGTGCTGCAAAGCCATGCCCGTGCCGACTCAGGGTCTTGACGGATGCGCGAACGGGCCATTTCGGCTATTGTGTTTCCGTCGGTGTGGGGGTGGACGATGACAACGGCAATCGGTGCCGGGAGAACCCGGGTGCATTTTCGGCTTTCCCGCGTGGGTTTTGGCGTGATGACGGCGGTGGCGATCGCCGGTGGCACCCTCTTGGCGAAGGTACTGCCTTTCACCGCCATTGACTGGAACGGCTTGGCCCAAGGGCGATCGCCCGCCATCGTGTTGTGGCAGGGGTTGGGGTATCGCCTGACGCAACCCTATCAAATTTTGGTCATGGGGGTGGATCGGGTGCCCACCGCCCCGTTGGGTTCCCCGGCGGCCTTCGATGGGCGCAGCGACACGATGGTGTTGGTACGGATCGATCCCCAGGCCAAAGAGATCCGGGGGCTATCGATTCCGCGGGACACCCAGACCTGGATCGCCGGGTACGGCACCGTCAAAATCAACGCCGCCAACGTGTACGGGGGGCGCCGGTTGGCCGTCCAGACCGTCCGCGAAACCCTGGCCAACGTGCAGATCGATCGGGTTGTCCGGATCGACACCGAGGCCCTGGTCACCCTGATCGATGCGGTGGGGGGCGTCGAGCTGACGGTACCGCAACGGATGCAATACCGCGATCGCACCCAAAACCTGGAAATTGACCTGCAACCGGGGCCCCAAACCTTGACCGGACGCCAAGCCGAAGGGTTTGCCCGATTTCGGAACGATGCCGAAGGGGACATCGGCCGCATTCGCCGCCAACAAACCCTGCTGCGGGCCCTCAAAACCAAAATCCAATCCCTGCCCTGGTGGCAATGGCCCGACCTGTTGACCACCCTCCAAACCCACATCGATACCGATCTGACCGATCAAGAAGCGCGGGCCTTGCTCGGATTCTTGTTGGAAATGAAAGGCCAGCGCATCCCCATGGAGTCGTTGGGCGGTCGCCCCAGTGCCGATTACGAATTCGAGGCCAGCTACTGGCTCACCGACAACACCGCCATCGAACGGGCGATCGCCGGCAAATTCGAGCGCCAGCCCTCCGGACAAAATTTTTGACCGTTCGCCCCTGCTTTCTGCAACAATAAGGGAGCTTTGGAAACCTCTACACTTTGGCCATCACCGTTCCGGCTCGCCCGGCTGCGGGGTTTTGGCTTGGAAGCATCTTGATTCAATTGAGGTAAAACCCTTGGCGGGTCCCCCAGCGCTCCTCCGGGGCAGGCTGGCCGAGGATACGGGCCCCAAAAGCGATGGGTAGCCATAGGGCAGTGGGTTAAAGGCAATGGGTTGGGGCAGAGGCACCGAAGCCAAGGGCGGCGGAATTTTCGCACGTTCTGCGCGATTTGGCTGAAGTATACTGTCAAGGAACGGTTGAGATGCACGCAAAAAATTTGGCTGAGCGCTCCCTGGAATCTGCCGGCAGGTTGGGTGGAGATCTGCCCCAAGGCCGGGTCATGCCCCCGGGCAAAGCCGCCACCCCAGGGAGAGCCGGTGTACCGGGGGAACCTGCGTCTGGGCGTGCCGTAGATCGCCAAAAGCTGCGGGAAGGAGGGGAAATGGACGAAAATCGAGTGCCCTACCTCAATATTCATGGCACCGAGGGTCGGGTAATTTTCCCGTTGATCGATGCGGACTATTGGACCATTGGGCGCGACAACACCAACGACATCGTATTGTCGGAGAAATGGGTTTCGCGGAACCATGCCACCCTGCAATTGGTGGGGGCTCTGCCCGAAAACCGCCGGGCGCGATCGCGGGAGGGGTGGCAGCGGCCGCCGGTCGCCGAAGGGGTGTTTTATTTGGTGGACTTGAGCAGCCGCAACGGTTCCTGCGTGAACGGGCAACGGGTGACCCTGCCGATCGCGCTCCACAACGGCGATCGGATTGCGATCGGCCAAACCGAGATCGAATTTTACACCCCCTACAAACCGGCGCGGACGGTACCCCACCTCAACCTGCCGACGACCCCGGTGGCCCGCACCAACCTCACCCCTTCCGAAGAGCGGGTGTTTTGGGAAGTGGTGCAGGGATTCACCAACAAAGAAATCGGCAAGCGGCTGCAAATCAGTCCCCGGACGGTGCAAACCCACCTCAGCAGCATTATGACCAAGCTCAACTTGGAAAACCGGGCACAGATTGTGCGGTTTGCCTTCGAGCGAGAGCGCTTGGGAATGCCGGACGTGATGTAAAAAAACATGGCCCAATCGGGCCACTTCTGCTAAAATCCCGCCCGAAGCCGCAAGGATTTGGGAGCATAACCATGAAGAACGGGTGGATCGGCGCAGTTGGGTTGCTAAGCCTGACGGTGGGTTCTCTGACGGCGGGGGCACCGGCCCTAGCCCAGCCGGCCTACGGCAGTTACTTGGGGGTGGGCGGCAGTTTCGGGCTGTCCGATGGCAACGTGTTCGCCGGCGAAAGCCGTACCACTTCGGTGTTGCTGTCCGGTCGTTACAAGTTTTTGGAAGCCCCGGTGTCCCTGCGGGCCCAAGTCCTGCTGGGCAACAGCACCGCTTTTGTGCCGACGGTGTCCTTTGACATTCCGGTCAACTTTGATACGGACATTTACATTGGGGCGGGGGCGGCCCTGTCCAACACGGCGGAGGTGACCCCGGTCGGCAACCGCAACAGTTTTGTGTTGCAGCCGGGCATTGATTACGCCATCCCCAACAGCAATTTGGTGGTCTTTGGCAACGCCATTTTTGCCTTCGATGCCTACCGGAGCCAAAGCGGTACCGCCACGTCGTTGCAAACGGGGTTGGGTTTCCGGTTCTAAAGCCGCCTGGGGATACAATAAAATCCGAAGGCCAGGGGATAAATGCCATGCCAGCGGGTCGCGGGCACATCGGAGAATCGTTTCTGGAACAATTGGAAGCGCATTTGGCCGCCGGCGATGTTGCGACGGCCACGTTCTGGCTCCAATCCCGCCTGGGTCAAGAAACCGGCGCGCCCTGGCCGGAAATTTTTCAGTTGGCCCAAGCCCGGCTGCAGGAAGCAGGGGGCCACACCGCGGCGGCGGAGGCGGTCTACCGAGATTTGCTGAAAACGGCGGCGATTCAGAAGGTGCGCGATCGCGCGCGGGCGGCGTTGCAGGGAATTTTGGATCGAGAGCAACAGGCCCGGCAAACGGCGATCGCCGCGGCCATGACGGCGATGGATGCGGCCCAAGTTGGTTTTTTGATTGTGAAACCGGTGGCCGCCGACCGGCGGGAGGATTTGGCTCGGCGGTTGGCCCGATTTTTTCAGACCGATGCGGTTACTGCCAAAACGTGGCTCCCCGTCCGCCATCCCAAAATTTTGCGGTTGGGGCCCTCGGCGAACTCCGGGTATACCGCGATTGGTTGCGGGCGCAGGGGCTGGGAGCCGTATGCACAACCCCAGAGGCGATCGCCGCGGTGCCGGTGATGGCGGTGCAGTTTTTTGCGTTGGCCAGCCCCACCCAAATCCAAGCGGTTGGCGAAGAGGGAAGCTTCTTGTTTGAGGTGGGCACGGTGGTGCGCCGGGTCGAGGGGGTGATCCCCACCTTCAGCAAAGTGATTGCTTTTGATGCCCAACGTCGGCTCACCCACAAAGAGCAAGTTTTGGATCGGATTCGGGTCTGCGAGGTGCATTTGCCCGATCGCATTTTGCGATTTCACGACAACGCCTACCAATTCGAGCGGGGGCTGGTATTGACCGGGGGGACGGCCGCCACGGTGCAAGAGCGGTGGCAGGCGCTGATGGCATGGTGGGAGACCATGACCCCCGGCCGACGCTATGGGGGAGACTTTACCGCGTTTGGGGAAATGGCTTTGGGGTACGAGAGCTTTTTGCAAGAACGGGTATCCCCCCGGTTGGATTTGCGGGGGACGGCCCAAAACGGAACGACCGCTTTGACCACGCGCCAGTGGGATGCCTGTTTTGAGTTGTTCAGCGGGTTGGCGTTTGGCGATGGGCCCGAAGAGGTCGAGGCAATGTGAGTTGGCAGCAGAAGCCAGACCTTCCGGGATTGTAGCTGTAAACAACTTGGTTAGGACGGGGTGCAAGGGTGAAACCCCTGACCGTGGGCTGCTCCCCCAGTCCCCTTTTTCTTTCGGTGTCCAAACCTACCCGAATATATAGTCATTTCAAATGTGTTTGCGACAATCTTGCCCTCACCCCCAGCCCCTCTCCCAGGAAGGGAGAGGGGAGTAAAGGCAATCCAAACAATCGTGGTCGTGCCACTTTTAATTAAAATGACTATAGCTAGAACCGGAATTTAAGAGGCCGGTACCAAACGTACCAAGCGCCCGGCGGCATCGTCGGTCAACACGTACAGCAGACCGTCGGGCCCCTGCCGCACATCCCGCACCCGTTGCCCAATGGCGATGCGTTCCCGCTCGATCGCCCGATTGCCTTGCACTTCCAAGCGATGCACGCTCTGGGATACCAACCCCCCCGCAAACAGTTGCCCTTGCCACTGCGGAAAACGGGTACCCCGATACACCGCCAAGCCGGAGGGGGCGATCGCCGGATTCCAAACCCACAGCGGATCCACCTTTCCGGGCTGGGATGGGTTGCCAATGGGGGCCCCTGTGGTGTACTCCCGGGTTTGGGACACCACCGGCCAGCCAAAGTTTTGGCCCGGTGCCAGCCGATTCAACTCGTCGCCCCCCCGCGAACCGTGCTCGGTCGCCCAAATTGTCCGAGTTTGGGGATCGATGGCCTTGCCCTGAATGTTGCGGTGGCCCAACGACCAGACCTTGGCGTCAAAATTCCCCCGATTGGCAAAGGGATTGTCCGCGGGCACGCTGCCATCGTCCCGGATGCGCAGGACTTTGCCAAGGTGCGAAGCCCCGTTCTGAGCCTGCATCCGAATCCAATCCCCGGCCAACGACACCGGCGGATTGCCCCATCCCCACCGAAACCAACAGCGTGCGATCGGGCAACCACGTGAACCGTGACCCAAAATGCTGGGTGCCCGACTTGAGCTGGGAGGTTTCAAAAATGACCCGGAGGTTGCGCAGTTGCTGCCCGTCCCAAACCGCCCGCGCCACCTGCAAACGGTTTTGCTGCGACGTCCCGCTGGCATAACTCAGGTAAACCCACCGGTTGCTGGCAAAATTGGGATGCACCGTCACATCCAACAGCCCCCCTGGCCCGCCGCCAGCACTTGGGGCACCCCGGCAATCGGCGCCGGATCGAGCACGCCACGCCGCATTGCCCGCAACCGCCCCGGCCGCTCCGTCACCAACAACGTGCCATCGGGGAGCCACGCCATGCCCCAAGGCCGCTCCAATCCCGTTGCCACCGTCTCCAAACGGTACCCCTGCGCCCACCCCGGCCCGGCGATCGCCCACAAAATTGCTGATACCACCCACCATTTTTTCATGCTGTCCCCTGCCATGGCTCTTCCCTGTTTAGACGCTCCAATCGTCCCCCAAGGTTTTCCCCCTTGCCTGCAAATTTTTGTATCTAAAGCTACAGCAGTTGGATCGATTCTGTACAATGGAGCCATGAGCAATTCGAGGTTCGGCGAAGTTTCTCCACAACTCAGCCACCCCATCTTTTTTGCTGTAACACCCTAACCACTGTAATCCTGGAGTACTGTCATGGCGATCGATCCCCAACGCCAACGTGAAGCCGAAGCCAATCATCGGACAAGCTTGGCCAATTCGCTGAAACGGCGGATGGAAGCAGCCCGCGCCCGCAACAATAGTCAATTGCTGGCCGCCTTGGAACGGGAAATGAACCAGTTGGGTCTGCGGCCTTAGGCTGGGCTTGAGCTGGGTCGCGGGATGCTCAAGGCTGGATGCCCAAGGCTGGGGCAGTTCACCTTAAAACCCAAAACCAAATAAAATTAAACAAGGGGGAGACATCGCAATCGCCCTCTTTTTGGTTTTGCCCCATTCGCCCATCCCAAACCAGGAACTTGCTGGAGGAGTTTTGGTTGGAGGTTGGTGTTCAAAGCGGGCGATGGGAGTCGAACCCACGACATTCAGCTTGGGAAGCTGACGTTCTACCACTGAACTACGCCCGCATGAATTTTGCCTGCATAGATTTTGCCCATATGAATTTTGGTGGCAAATTCAAATTTTTAAGGCAATCTAATTTTTAAGGCATCCTAAGATAGCACAATTGCTTGAGCCAGCACAAGAACCAAAACCGAGATCCTCGGCTAGGCCAATTCCACTTCGAGGCGTGCGACCGTCAGGCTGCAAAAGGCAAAAGCCACCACCAAGGGCAGCGGACACTGCCATAGCACCGTTCCCAGGGCCCCGAGACCGGCGGCCACTACCGCGGCGATCACCCAGGATTGTTCATCTTGGCTGAGTCCTTTTTGAGCTTTGATTGCTCGCAAAACCTTAGCCGGGATGGGTTCCGGCATCACGGCATTGGGGGGAAAAGCCCAATAGTTGGGATGGCGTTCCATGAACAAGTCTGTCCACCCGTTGTCTTGGCACCATTCCAGTACCCACTCCTCATGAAAATGTTTCATGATCAACCCTTTGCTTGCGGCGTTTGGGCATTGTAACTGCCTTTTTGCCACCCACTTCTCCCATGGCAACGAAACGTTACGTACGTTCAAAAAGTTGCTAAAAACAGAAAAAAACATCGATTTTGACTCTTGGCAAAAAGTGGCCAATGGGGAGCCAAAGCAACTTTGAAAATCTCTCTGGGCAAGGCTTTTGCCCGCTTTCATGGAAGATATCTCAGGGTGCCACGAACCCAAAACATCCAGTTGCTTGGCATAACCATCCCGGTTGCCTACGCGCCCAATTTGACATACAATAAGCCATGTAAATCGGTAGAATTACCTACGATATTGATTTATCCTCAAGTTTGGTGGCCGACCCCTGTCCGATCGCCGCGCCGACTGCCCCGGTTGCCGAAGGAACCGGTACCTCTGTTGGTCGAGGTGTTGTTGCAACGGCTGGGATGGCTGTTGTTGGCGACGGCGGCGGTGTCGCTGGTGGCGGCGTTGGCGAAGTGGGTGTGGTTGGGGGCGCTGACGGGGCTGGGGTTGATGCTGGGGCGATCGCATTGGGGGTGGATGCCCGCACCCAGGTGACCTCCTATCCCCGACGGTTGCGACAATACGATCAAGAAATGGAAGCTTACCTGCGGCAATTGTCGGATTACTCGCGGGCGATCGACCAAAACCGCCCGAGGCTCGGTTTGTGGCGACGGAACCAACGCCGGTGTTGCCGTTGATGGCGGCGTTGCGGCTCCGGTGGCCGGACTTGGTGCCCAATGCGGAGGTGACGGTGCCGGGGTTGGCCAATTATGCCGTTGCCGCCGTGTGGCCAGAACGCGCCTTACCCTATCCCCTGATTTTTTGGGTGGATGAAGAGCCCTCGGCGGCTTTGCCCCCGGAAGGACAATTGCTGTTGCAGGGAGGTTGGGGCATCGTGCGTTTTTTGGCCGATACCTCCCCCGAAGCTGCAGTGGCTTTTTTGCAATCTTTGACCGTGGCCAGACAGCGCTAGCCATTGCCAGACCTTTGCCCCGCCACCATCAGGGGGTAAGGGCAGGTCGGGCCAAGGTTTCTCGCAAAAACGCCGCCAGTTCCGTCTCCAACCGTTCGAGGTCTTGGTAAGCGGCTTGTTGAAACCATTGGCCAACGGCATCCAATGGGGAAAACACCCGACCGGGTTGCCAACCGGCTTCGGCCCCCAAGCAGGTGAGGTGATTTCCCGGCAGCACCTTTAGGGTCGTGTTGGCACCAAATTTGAACCGCAACAGGGAATCAAGGGCGGGAATTTCGTCGATGTCGTCGTTCTGAAATTTCACCAACAGGTTGGTGGCCACTTGATAGCGGTTGGCAATCAGGGCATTGGTCATTTCGGGGGAGGGATCGAACTCGTTGGCGGTCAGGTTGGGCACCAAGGCGCCCAGTTCTCGAAACAGGGGAATCGAGCGGCGGGCGCTGAAATTGTTGTAGGCCAAAAAAATGTTGGCGTGGCGGGGGGGATGGAGGTAGCCATCAATCAGCAAATGCAGTTTGCAACCCATGCTGTGGCCGAGGCCGATGCAGGGAAAGAAATCCAGAACAACCGGGCAGAGACGCGGCGAAACATTTGGTGAGCTTGCAAAGCCAAGCGCCGGTGATCGAAATCGGTATTGAGGAAGGGGGTAGCCACCACGGCATAGCGTTGTTGAGCCAAAAACTCCAACATCGCCCGGTAGCTGATTTGAGGAGCCGCCGCCGCGAAAGCCCCCCCCAGAAAATGCACGACGGCGGCGGGGCGGGGGGGGTCAACACCCAGGCTTCTTCGACCTGATTCCATTTCATGGTTTGGCGGGGTTTAATAAAATTGGATTGGTGAGGCTGGGGGCGTGGTAGTAGGAATCCCGAAAGAAGGGCGCCCAAGGGCTGACAGGGGGCGGCGGGGCCACCACCGGCACCACGGGTACCGCCAAGAAAGCCGGGCGGGGGCTGAGCCGGGGGGCCGGCGTCCGGGGCAATTCGTAAATCAGCACCGGGGTGGAGAAGGGCGACACGTTGGGGGGAGTTCAACGATGGGGATCATGGGGATGGGGTAGTGAGTTCGCGGTATGCGGTGTAGACGCTTTGCACGCCGTACCAGTTCAGGAAAATGCGCGCCACTTCCAAGGCCCACTGGGATTTGCCTTGGGCAATCAGCCATGCCAGCAGGGGGCGCAAGGTGTTTTCGTTGAGGGTGCCCCCCAAACTCAGCAGACCCCACAACATTTGGTGCAACCAAGTCATCTGAATCATCAGACGCACATCCATCGTGGGGTGTTTCTGATAAAACAAAGCTCCCATGCGGGCCCGTTGCCGTTCCCGCTCAATCAAAGCCGGCATTTGGCTCAGATCAAACGGCGGATGCCAGTGAAAACCCACGGCTTGGGGACAGCGCCGCAACGTCAATCCCAATTTTTTGAGCCGTACCCCCAATTCCAAATCTTCCCAGCCGTACAGCCGAAACGTGGTGTCAAACAGACCGGCCTCCTCCAACCAGTGCTTGGCGATCGCCACGTTGCCGGTAGCAAAGTAAGCGTTGGACCAGTCGGTGAGTTTGAAAGGTTCGTGGGTGGGGTCGGCAAAATTGCAGGTGTTGATCACGCTGCCGTAGGTGAAAGCCCGCGCATCTTCCCCCAATTCGGTGGCATGGGCGGCCAAAAAGTCTGGCAACACCACCAAATCGCTGTCGATGAACACGATCGTATCCCCTTGGGCGGCGGCCACCCCCCGATTGCGGGCTTCGGCGGGGCCGCCATGTTCCTGCTGCAACAACCGCACATGGGAAAATTCTGCCGCTTTTTCCCGCAGGAAGTCTACGGTACCGTCCGTCGAGCCGTCGTCCACCACCACCACCTCATAGGGGCGATCGAAGGTTTGGGCTTCCAGGGCCCGCAGGCATTTTTCCAGGATCGGCAACCGATTGTAGGTAGGAATAACCACCGACCACATTAGCTGCCCCCCCCCAACTGCTGTCGGAGGGCCGCCAGTTCTTGGGCGAGGCGATCGGCCCGTTCTCGTTCCCGGTCAGCCCGTTCCCGTTCCTGTTCTGCTCGGACTTTTTCCTGTTTGAGGGCTTCGTGCATGGCCGTGGGATCCAGTAGTTTTTCGCCGGTGTCCAAACGGTAGAGCCCCAAGCTGGGGCCTTCCACCACCAACTGCAAGCCCAGGGCTTCGCTGCGGCCGTCAGGAATGGGTTCGTAGACGGCGTCGGCGGTGGGCTGGAGCCGGTACCCCAACAATTTGGCGGCGATCCATTCCCCCTTGGGATCGAACAGCCAGTATTCCAACACCCCCAACCGTTCGTAAAGGGCTTTTTTCTCGCGGCGATCGCGGTCTTGGGTGGCTGCTGAGGAAATTTCGAGGATGGCGCTGGGCACCACTTCCGTTTCCCAGATTTTGTAGTTTTCGTAGGGAATTTGGGGCACCCCAAACAAAACGGCAATGTCGGGGGCGACCCGCAGGGCCGGAAAACCCTTGGCGTAATACACAAATTGGTCGCACAGCACCACCGGCGATCGCCCGCTGGCGGTTTCCCGCAGGTAATTCCGCAGGGTGGTCACCGTAGCGAGGATGACATCGGCATGGAGGGTGGTTTCGGCCAAAGGTTCGTCGTCTCCGGTGGGGTAGAAAACGTCGCTGTCGTCGTGAATGTGCCGGCGCGGGCTGACCAAAACTCCCATGGCTTTCCCAATGTGATGGGTGGCTTCTAGGATAGCACCGGCGCCTTGGGGTATAGGATGGTTCGAGGTTTTGGGGAGGCGATCGATGAAGCAAACGGGCATGGCGGCTCTGGTGGCGCTGGGGCTGGGTTGGGCCGGCGGGGCGATCGCTGCGCCGCCGCGGATCGATCGCACGGTGGACTGTGAAGTCTTGGTGGCGGGCGGCGGTTTGGCGGGGAGCGGGGCGGCCTACGAGGCCCTCTTGGCGGGGCGCACCGTCTGCCTGACGGACATTACCGACTGGTTGGGGGGGCAAATCTCCTCCCAGGGCACGTCGGCTTTGGATGAACGGGCCACCCAACGGGAGCGACTGTTTTTCGATCGCGGGTACCTGAAATTGCGCGATCGCATCCGGGAACGCTACGGCCGCCAAAATCCGGGGGGGTGCTGGGTCAGCGCTTCCTGTTTCTTCCCCAAGGATGGCCACGAAATTCTGCTGGCCATGCTCCAAGACGCGGCCCGCCAGGGCGGCGGCAAGTTGCATTGGTTCCCCAACACCGTGATCAAGGATATGACGGTGCAAGGGAGTGCCGTCACCGGGGCGATCGCCATTGCCCATCGGCCCAAAGAACCCAATGCATTGCCCCTTTCCCAGGTGTTGCCGGAGGCCTACCGCTACGAAGACTCCCCCAATTTTGCGAAGACCATCCTGCGGTTTCAGCCCCTGGGGAACGCCCAACCCCATCCCTGGTACGTGATTGAGGCCACTGAAACCGGGGAATTGATTGGGTTGTTGGATTTGCCCCATCGCCTGGGGATCGATCGGCGATCGCACCTGGAGCCGTCCTCTGCCAGCGTCGAAGGGGATGAATTTTGCCCCCAGGGGTTTACCTACACCTTTGCGATGGAGGCAACGGCCACCCCCCAAGTTCACACCGTGCCGGATTTTTACGCCCGGTTTGCGCCCTACTACAGCTACGAACTGACCCGCCTGGCCAGTTTTCCCTTTGTGTTTACCTACCGGCGCATTTTTACCCCTACCCCGGAACGGTTTGAGAATTTCCCCTTTGCCGACTTCAAACGGGACGATGCGGTGGTCGTCGGGGACATCTCGATGCAAAACTGGACTTGGGGCAACGATTACCGGCCGGGCACCTTCAAGGACAACCTGATCCTGAACCGCGACCAGTTGCGGGCCACCGGTCAACTCGACCCGGGGGGCTGGCAAGGGGGGCTACGGGTTTCCACCCTGGCTTCGGGGGAACTCCACGCCAAAGGCTTTTTCTATTGGTTGGCCGCGGGCACCACCGATTCCCAGTTGGGGGACGGCGTGAAGCAACCCTATCCCAACTTGAGGTATTTACGGGGGGGGGACAGCCCCATGGGTACGGCCCACGGTCTCTCGAAATACCCCTACATGCGGGAAGGCCGGCGGATCGTCGGGCGGCCGAGCTGGGGCCATCCCGACGGGTTTACGATTTGGGAACTGGACATCTCCCGCCGGGACTACAGCGACCCCTTCTACCGGGAAAACCTGCCGCCCCGCGCCTACCGCCGAATGCGGGCCGAACTGACCAATTTGGAGCGGGCCGCCGTTTTGCGGGGAGAATCCACGCCTGAGCAGGTGACCCGCCGCACCCGCTCCACGATCTACCCCGACTCGGTGGGGATCGGCCACTATGCGATCGACTTTCACCCCTGCATGGCCGAGTATCCCGTGGAAAAACCGGGCAACCAAGAGCGGGAAGGCGAGCGCTTCGGCCAGGGGCAGGCCTATCCCTTCCAAATTCCGTTGCGGGCCCTGATTCCCCAAAAACTCGACAACCTATTGGTGGCTGGGAAAAGCATTGCCACCAGCCACGTGGCGGCGGCGGCCTATCGGGTGCATTCCTTCGAGTGGTCGTCGGGGGTGGCGGCCGGCACGGCGATCGATTTTGCCTTTCGCGAAAATTTGGCCCCTTTTCAACTGGTAGAAAACCTGCCCCGGTTTAACCCCCTCTTGGCCCGGTTGCGTCAACGCCTAGAACGCTCCGGCAATCCCACGGCTTTTCCCGATACTTCGATCTTCAATGTGGACTGGGAAGCCTGGCGCTAACGTGGGCTCGCGGACAGATATAGTCATTTTAATTAAAACTGACACGGTTTTTTCCTGCCCAACGAAAGTCTAATAGAACCAATACGGGGGCTTCGCCCCTGCGACCCGATCTGTCTTGTCTCATTGCTATACAAAACAGCTATATAGTCATTTTAATTAAAAATGGCACGAATATGATTGTTTTGAGTGCCTTTACTCCCCTCTCCCAGGCAGGGAGAGGGGCTGGGGGTGAGGGCAAGATTGTCGCAAACATATTTGAAATGACCATACCCCCCTTCTGGTCTTGGCTTGGCGGGAAGAGGGAGCCAAAACCCCTCGGATTTGCCTTCGCAGGGGATTGAGGAAAAGGAGCGGCGGGGCATCATTTTCCGGCGCAGCCAGTGGGTTGGCGATCCCTAGCGTTGAAGCATGGGGAACCAAGTGCGGCCGATGGGGCTATCCACCAAGACCCCCAACCCCATACCCGTCGCCGCCAACAACGCCAACAACACAAACCGCCCAAATTTGTTCCCCGCCAGAAAAGCTTGCACCTGCAGCCGGGCGAAATACATGATGAACCCCCAGCCCACGCCGCTTCCCAGCCCCAACATTAAATAGTTGGTATTGCTGGCAAACAAAATCACAATTGCCGCCAATCCCCATGTCAAGGCCGGGGCCCAACCGCTGGCAAAGGCCAAGGCACCGGCCCCAATCCAGAGGGCGCGGGTCAAGTTGTCCGGCAGGTTGATGGTCAGGAAAAAGCCCACAACGCTGTAATTCGCCAACAGCAGCAAGGCCGAAAATGCGTAACCCATAGGTTTGTTTCCCCCTTCGTGAAGAAAATACCCCAAAAACGGTCAACGGTAACCGTCGGGTCGAAGATTGCTGCCCTTCGTTACAATGGGGAAAAATTTGGGATGTTTGCCCATGGCCCGCGACCTGCGAGATTTTTTGCACCTGCTGGAGCAGCGCGGCCAACTCCGACGAATTGCGGCGCCGTGAGCCCCGATCTGGAAATGGCCGAAATCGCCGATCGCCTGTTGCGGGCGGGCGGGCCGGCCCTGCTCTTTGAAAATGTCCAGGGTCACGACATGCCGGTGGCCATCAATTTGCTGGGCACGGTCGATCGGGTTTGCTGGGCCCTCGGTCGCGACAACCCGGCCCAACTGGAAACCCTTGGTGAAGAACTGGCCCTGCTCTATCAGTTGCGCCCCCCAAAGCCCAAGCCGAGGCGATCGCCCTTGGCAAGGCCCTCTGGGATGTGCTCAAAGCGTTTCCTCGCCCCGCTTTGTTTCCCCCCTGTCAAGAAGTGGTGCATCGGGGTGAAGAGGTCGATCTGACCCGGCTGCCGCTGCTGAAGGTTTATCCCAAAGATGCGGGCAAAGTGATCACCCTGGGCCTCACCATCACCAAAGATTGCGAAAACGGCAAGGTCAATGTTGGGGTCTACCGCCTGCAACTCCAGTCCCGCAACACCATGTCGGTGCAATGGCTGTCGGTGCGGGGGGCTACCCGCCATCTGCGCAAAGCCCAAGCCCAAGGCCGCCCCCTGGAAGTGGCGATCGCCCTGGGGGTAGACCCGCTGCTGATTCTGGCGGCGGCGACGCCCCTCCCGGTGGATTTATCGGAGTGGCTATTTGCCGGCATTTATGGGGGAGAAGGGGTGCCCCTGACCAAGTGCAAGACCCTGGATTTGGCGGTGCCTGCCCACGCGGAAATCGTGTTGGAAGGGACGATCGCCCCCGATGCGATCGCCACGGACGGGCCGGCGGGGGATCACATGGGCTTTTACGGCCCCGCCAATGCCCAAGCCCCCTTGGTCGAGTTTCATTGCATGACCCATCGCCGCAACCCCATCTACCTCACCACTTTTAGCGGCCGTCCCCCCAAAGAAGATGCCATGATGGCCCTGGCTCTCAACCGCATTTATGCCCCGATCCTGCGGAAACAGGTGCCGGAAATCCAAGATTTTTTCCTCCCGATGGAAGGGCTGAGTTACAAGGTGGCGGTTTTGGCGATCGAAAAACTTACCCCGGGCAAGCCCGCCGGGCCGCCCTGGCGTTTTGGACGGCGCTGCCCCAATTTACCTACACCAAATTTATCGTTGTGGTGGACAAGACCATCGACCTGCGGAACCCCCGGCGGTGATGTGGGCGATCGCCGCCAACGTGGACCCCGCCCGCGACGTGTTCATTTTGCCCAAACCCCGTTCGATCGCTTGGATTTTGCCACGGAGGTGCCGGGGTTGGGGGGTCGCATGGGCATCGATGCCACCCAAAAATTTACCCGGAAAGCGATCGCCCCTGGAGCGAGGCCTTGGCCGCCGCCCCCGATACTGCGGCCCTGGTGGACAGCCGTTGGGTGGAGTATGGGTTGGCGGATTTGCCCCTTACCGATGCCGCCGCCCACCTTTTCGGCTACCACGTACCCTAGCCAAACGATCAAGAGACGCGAGGTTAAAATTGGAACCATGCTTTGGAAGCGAGCGGTGACGCAGTCAAAAAAGTCTGAGCACGGGCGGTTGCAGTGGTTGGACGGCGCAGCGCAAGTCGATCGAGAATCATGGAATGCTTTGGCCAAACCCTTGGCCACCCCGTTTTTGGAGTGGGAATGGCTGGTAAACCTCGAACGATCCGGCTGTGCGGTGCCTGCGGCCGGATGGCTGCCCCGTCACCTCACGTTGTGGCAAGACGATACTTTGGTGGCGATCGCGCCGTTGTACCTGAAGAGCCATAGCTACGGCGAGTTTGTGTTCGATCATCAGTGGGCCGATTTGGCCTACCGGTTGGGGATTTCGTATTACCCCAAGTTGGTGGGCATGACTCCCTTCACGCCGGCGACGGGCTATCAGTTTTTAATTCACCCCGACATTGCCGATCCGTTGCCCTTGGTGGATGCGTTGTTGGCGGAAATCGATGGGTTTTGCCGCCAAAATCGGCTGTCTGGATGCCATTTTTTGTTCGTGGAGCCCTCTTGGAAAACCATTTTTGCCGAGCGCGATTTTTTGGTGTGGCAACACCACAGTTACATTTGGCAAAACAACCATTTTGGTACCTTTGACGATTACTTGCAAAGTTTCAACGCCAATCAACGCAAAAACATCAAAAAAGAACGGCGGGCCATGGCCACCGCCAACACCACGATGCGGGTGTATGCGGGGGAGGAGGTTTCCGAGCGATTGTTGGATGTGATGTACCGGCTCTACAGCGACCATTGCGACAAGTATTGGGGCAGCAGCAAATACTTGAACCATCGTTTTTTTCGGCAGTTGACCCACAATTACCACGATCGCCTGGTACTGATTGCCGGCGAGTCCGAGGCGGCGGAGCCGATTGGGATGTCGTTTTGCATTCGCAAAGGCGATCGCCTCTACGGTCGGTATTGGGGTTGTTTCCGGGAAATCGACTGCCTGCACTTCAATACCTGTTATTACACCCCAATCGAATGGGCGATCAACGAAGGCATTCAAACGTTCGATCCGGGGGCCGGCGGCGAGCACAAGAAGCGAAGAGGGTTTCCGGCCACGGCCAACTACAGCCTGCACCGCCTTTATACCCCGCGCCTGCGGCAGATTTTGATCCCCCACCTCCAAGACGTCAACGCCTACAGCGATCGCCAAATCGAGGCGATCAACCGGGAATTGCCTTTTTCCCAGGCGGAACCCACCTTGGCGATGTAGGTTGCAACCCACCGGAGTTGGGTCGAAAACCAACCGGACTGCGATCCAGACCCAGAGGGCTCGGTGGGCCTTCAAGAAGCCTGTTTGTGGCCCATTTGAAAGCAAATCGATTCCAAGTCTTCTTAGGCGGCATGAAACTCCGCGATTGACAACCCTGCCGCCATCAGCAATCCCCTGACTTTGGGGCGATCGCCTTGGCTCCCGGTCTACGAATCCTGCGCTTCAGGGTTGGGGGCGATCGCCATGCCCACCGCGTAATACCCCACCAACGCCGCCACCGTAAACCCCGTCAAAAACAGCGCCGTCAGCAACCCACCGCCGGTCGAGGTAATGCCAACCTGCGCCAAAATGCCCTTGCCGGTCGCGACTTCCGTGGCAAACCCAGCCACCAAACCCAACATCGCCATCCGCCCGTTCCACGTCTCCGCAAAATGGCTAAACCCAAAGGTGCCCTTCCCCGTCGGGTTTACGTTAAAACGATTCTGCACGCTGCCGCTCCTTTTTGCTCGTCTCGGTTATTATGCCAAGAAATGTTGCGTATTGTAAAGAAATCTATAGAACTCCCGCTGGCGGGCGGGCCAACCTGGGGGAGGGGCACTGCACTCGGCAAGTTTCTGCCTTGCGGGCTTGTATTCCGCTGCGATCGGTGCTACATTAGCAAAGCTTAAAAAGGGTCGGTGCCCGAGTGGTTAATGGGGGCGGACTGTAAATCCGCTGGCTACGCCTACGCTGGTTCAAATCCAGCCCGGCCCATCAAATGTACACATATGGCTGTACATATAGTCATTTTAATTAAAACTGACACGGTTTTTTCCTGCCCAACGAAAGTCCAATAGAACCAATACGGGGGCTGCGACCCGAGTTGTTTTGTCTCGTCGCTATGCAAAACAGCTATATAGTCAATTTAATTAAAAGTGGCACGACTGCGATTGTTTTGATTGCCTTTACTCCCGTCTCCCTCCCTGGGAGAGGGGTTGGGGGTGAGGGCAAGACTGTCGCAAACACATTTGAAATGACTATATATAGCAATAGATCGCTTGGTTGAGGCGAGGTGAAGTGGGGAACCCCTGGCTGGGGGACTGCTCCCGGATGCTCTGACCTATTTTCCAAAGATTCCACAAAGAGATGGTGTGAAAGCACTACCCGTTAAAACCCTGCCAGTCGGTAAGGTTTTTACTTTTTGCTTCCTGGATGCCACCAAACCTCAGGACGAGGGAGCGACTGACCACAGGATTTCCCGTTCCTCCATGCGGCCGTGGCGATCGACCCATACCATTTCCGCGGCCATTGCTTGCCGATGGTGCAGGGTGATCACGCTAAATTGATGCCACAGGGTATCGGCGGCGGGGCGATGGCGCGGCACACAGGCGGCGTTCCAGTACAGGGTTTGGTCTTGCCATAGGCAGCGGGTGCGTTGACCCTGACCCCCTTTGAGGTGGTGGTGCATGTGGCCAAACACGACCAGGGGTACCGGCTTGGGCAGGGCACGGGTGCGGGCGATCGCCTCGGCCAAATCGAGGTCGCCGTGGTCGCCGGCTTCGGGTCGCCAGTCGCAGCCGCAGGGAGCGTTGGCGGCATGGCCCAAACCGGTGGGGCCGTTGTGGCTGAGAAAAATGGGAACGGTCTCAGGATTTTGGGCGGCGCATTGCACCATGCGCTCGGCGGAAGCGGCAAACCCGTCAATGCCATAGCGCTGTTGGTAAAAGTCGCGGCCTCGCCACCGCGAACCGCCGGCACTGAACGGCCGTCCCCCCACTACGGTCAAACCCCATTCCGGAAAATCCAGCGCACCGTAGCCCACGTGGCAAGGCCCCAAAGCCATCAGTTGGCGATCGACCCCATCGGTGGGCGCCCCGGCTTTACGGCTGTGGTGGGCATCGTGGTTCCCCAAAATCACAGCTTTGGGCAGGGGCAAGGCGGCAATTTGCTCCACCAGGGCAATGGCTTCGTCGCCAATGTCTCCGACAAACAAAACCCCATCGACCCTCAAGTGTTGAAGGGCCTCCTCGTCGGCGATCGCCCATTGTTGGTGAATATCGCCCACGATCGCCAGCCGTACCGTCTCCCGCCAAGGGTTTAGGCAGACCATAAATCGATACGGGCCCGGCGCAACACCCCCACCAACAGGGTATTACCGGCTCCGTTGAAGGCGAGGGCGCTGATGCCGTCGGGGTAGGGGGGCAGGGTGCGCAGCCAAGCCCCGGTTTTGAGGTGCCAGAAATGCACGTTGCCCCAGTAATCGCCGGAAACCAAAATTTGTCCCTCGGGGGAAATGCTGAGGGCCGTGACGGGGGCCGGCTCGGTGGGCGGGATCAACCGCTGGGCCACATGTCCCGACAACAGCGATCGCACCTCTACGGTGCCATCGTAGCCCCCCACCGCCAACCACTGCCCGGTAGGAGAGATCGCCAAAGCCCGCCAGTCGTGGCTGCCATCGGCCACCGTCCGCAGAAGGGTACCGCACCCCAGTTTGCGCACGGCGATGCTGCGTCCTCCCGTCAACAGGTAGGGGCCGCTGACCGCCAGGGGGCTTTGCCCTTCGCCGGCGTACACCAACCGGCGATCGCGCCATTGCCAGACCCGCAACCGCCGATGGTAGCTGCTCACGGCCGCCAGCAATTCGCCGTTGCCGCTCAAAGCCAAAGCGTCCAGTTCCGCCCCCCGCGCCGCCCCAATCTCGTAGGGTTCCGGGCGATCGCTTAGACCCTGCCATGCGGTGAGGGTGCCGTCGTAGCAACCGCTGCCGCTAAACAGCGTGCCGCCATCGGCCGTGAGGGCGACCGCCCCCGAGACCGGCAACAGGTGTCGGCGCTGCTGCTGGGGCAAGTGCCAAAGCTGGGTGTTGCGGGTGGTGCTGACCGCCAGCCAGTCGCCCCCCACCGCCATGCTGCTGACGTAGTCCGTGACCGGCACGGTGTCGTAGGTGTTGAGGTTAAGGGTGCAATGCCAAGCCAATTCTTGGTAGGGATGGGGCATCGCGGCGTGGTTGGGGGGCAACAACCAGTAGGCATCCCGGCGCACCAACCAAGAATTGTCTCCTCGGGCCGCCCGCAAAATCGGCTCCCATTCTCCGTGGTGGGCAATTTCGACCAGGGCCGTCTGCCGCTCCGAGACGGTGCCAACCATCAGCCGATGCCGCGCCCCCGCCAAGCCCCCCAGGACGGCGCGCCCCACCCGATGCACATCGCTTAGAACCACATCGCCGGCGGCGGGTACCCCCTGCATCATACCAACCAATACCCTATCCCCATTGGGATCGTTCGATCGGGGGCATTGTGCCATGGTTTGCCGCCGGGACTTTGCCGGAAATGGCGAATTCGGGCGCGGCTATTCTTCCTCATCGTCCAAGGCCAGAGCGGTACCGCCGCCTTGATGCACCGTTTTCACCCATTTCAACCGCTTGGGCCGCAGCGACACCCGCACCGTCATCGTGGCGATGGTGGGCAACCAGTGCAACATGTAGATCGTCCCCCGCAGGGTTTGCCCCAATGCGGCCCAGGGGGAAACCCCATAGGCCCGGCGGATGCCCCAAAACATGCCGATCGTGGACAGCAGCAACGACAGACCTAGCAGCGGCGTGAGTACCGGCCCCTTGCCCAACACCAGGGCGATCGCCAGATCGGGCACCGCCACCGCCGGCAAGCCGTATTGCACAATGGCAAAACAAGCCAAATCAAAGGTTTTGGCGATGCCCGCCCGGTTTTGCACAATCAGCCGCCAATAATCCAGGTAGCGCTGGTAGCCCCCCTCCGCCCAACGGTTGCGCTGGTGCCACAACTGCCGGATCGTGACCACCCCTTCTTCTTGCACCGCCGGGAAAAAGACGCAGGCGATGTCCCAACCCTGCAGGTGCAGCCGCAACGTCAAGTCCAGATCGTCGGTGATGGTTTGCTCGTTCCAGCCGCCGCATTCCAACAGCGCCGATCGCCGCACAAATTGACCGTTCCCCCGCAATTCGCCGAGGCCACCGACCCGTACCCGCTGCTCCTGAAACCACATGTCCAAAGCCATCTCCGCCGCCTGCCCCTTCGTCCAAAAATTGGTGACGTGGTTGGCGATCGCCTTGCGCAGTTGCACGGCCCCCACTTCTTCATCCTGGAAATGGGCCAAAACCTGGGGCAAAATGTCTCGGGCCACCTGGGCATCGGCATCGAATACGCCGACAATGGCCCCGGTGGTAAGGGGCAACACTTGGTTGAGGGCCCCGGATTTGCCCCCTTGGGCCTCCGCTCCCCGCCGCAACACCCGGAGCTGGGGATAAACCTGCCGGTATTTCTCCAAGACCTGGGCCGTGCGATCGGTGCTGTGGTCATCGACGATCCAAACTTCCACCGGGCCCGCATAATCCAATTGGCACAGCGATTCCACCAACCGCCCAATCACCGCTTCTTCGTTTTTGGCCGCCGCCACCAACGAGACCGCCGGCCACTCCACCGGCAGATCCAGAGGACTTTCGAGATTGGGGGCAGGGGAACGAACCGCCGCCACCACCAACCGGAGGGCATGCACCCCAAACACCAGGGTCATCGCCAAGGCAAACTTGGCCCCCAACAGGCTATGGTGCATCCACCACACCCAGCCGTACAGGGTGACCAGCGTGGCGGCCGCTTTGACCCGTCGTCGTTCCCCTCTGCCGTCAAAATCCGGTGCGCCCATGGCCCTATCTGCGTAACAAAGCGTAAACGATGCTGATGTTATGGTATCCCAGCTCCCTCCCTTTCCGTTGCCCCTGCCCCAATACCAAGCCTGGATGGATCGGGCGATCGCCTTGGCGCGGCAGGCCGGACACGCCGGGGAAATTCCGGTGGGGGCCCTGCTGTTGGATTCCCAAAACCGGGTGTTGGCCACGGGCGAAAACCGCAAGGAACGGGAGCGGGACCCCACCGCCCACGCCGAAATGGTGGCTATACGCCGGGGATGCCGCCGGCGCCAAGATTGGCACCTCCTGGGCTGCACGTTGGTGGTGACTTTGGAACCTTGCCCCATGTGTGCCGGCGCAATCCTTCAGGCCCGGGTGGGCTTGCTGGTGTATGGGGCCGCCGAACCCAAACCGGCGCGATCGCCACGGTGCTGAACCTACCGGCTTCAGCGGCGGCTTTGCACCGTTTGCAGGTGGTGGGGGGCATCCGCGAGCGAGAGTGTCAAGAATTGTTGCAGGACTGGTTTCGTCAGCAGCGGGCCGACGCGCGCACCACCCGGTTGTGAAGCTTGCCAATGCCTTCGATTTCCACCTGCACCCGATCGCCGGGTTGGAGGGGCCCCGTGCCCGCGGGGGTGCCGGTCAAAATCACGTCGCCGGGCTGGAGGGTCATCCCTTGGCTGATGAAGGCCACCAAAATTTCTGGGGCAAAGCAGGCCGTATCGACCGTGGCGGATTGCACCGGTTGCCCGCCGCCGTTCAGGAAGGTTTGGAGGCGGGCGGTGGGGCTTACCTCCCGCACAATCCACGGCCCCAAAGGGCAAAACGTGTCGAACCCTTTGGCCCGAGTCCATTGCCCATCTTGACGCTGCAAATCCCGGGCGGTCACGTCGTTGGCGATGGTGTAGCCCCAAATGGCGGCCCGGGCCTCCGCCAGGGTGCCCCCCTGGCAGGGTTCACCGATCACGATCGCCAGTTCCCCTTCGTACTCCACCTGTTGGGATTGGGGCGGCAAGGCGATCGCCCCGTCCGCTGGCAACAAGGCGCTGGGGGGTTTCAGAAACAGCAGCGGTGCCGATGGCAGAGGCTCCCCCAGTTCCGCCGCGTGTTCGGGATAGTTGCGACCCACACCCACAATTTTCTGGGGTTGACAGGGCACCTCGTAGCGATAGGACTCCGGCGGCAACACCTGGCCGGTGGGGGTGCCCCCCTGCCACGGCGCCCCCGACCACACCTGTACGGCTTGGTTGGGTTCCAGCCGACCGTATACCGTTTCTCCGTGGTCCGCTTGCACCCGTACCCATCGCTCTGCCATTGGCTGCCGCAACGTTGCCTTTACAATGACCAAGGTATCACCCAACCTCCAGCCGTGCTCTACCTGGTTTCTTTGCTAAATTTCACCGGCATTCTCGCCCTGTTCGCCCTGGGTCTCAATTTGCAATGGGGTTTTGCCGGCTTGGTCAATTTTGGCCACGTTGCCTTTATGGCGATTGGGGCTTACACCACCGTGTTGCTTGCGGTGCAGGGCTGGCCCCTTGTGATCTGTGTCGTCCTGGCGATCGCCCTGGCCGGGCTGTTGGGCACCCTGGTGGGGCTGACCACCCTCCGCCTGCGGGAAGATTACCTGGCGATCGTCACCATTGGCATTTCGGAAGTGCTGCGGGCCCTCCTCACCAACGAGGAATGGTTGACCCGCGGCCCCCTCGGCGTGCAAGGCTATCCCCTCCCCTTCGCCAACCTTTTGCCCCGGGCCCTGTACCCGATCGCCCTGGCGGCGCTCCTGATCCCCTGCGTAGTAGGGGTGTTCCTGGGCTTGCAACGGCTCGTCAATTCCCCCTGGGGCCGCGTCCTCAAAGCCATCCGCGAAGACGAAGAGGTGGCCCGCGCCCTCGGCAAAAATACGTTCGCCTACAAATTGCAGGCCTTCGCCCTCGGCAGCGCGATCGCCGGCCTGGCCGGAGCCTTCTTTGCCTGGCAATTGACCACCGTCTACCCCGACACCTTTAACCCCAACATCACCTTTCGGGCCTGGACGAGTGTGGTGATTGGCGGGGCCGGCAACAATTTGGGGCACCCTCCTCGGGGCCGCCCTCTACGAGCTGTACC
>JAAUUG010000013.1 GCA_012031195.1 Oscillatoriales cyanobacterium SM2_1_8 | reverse complement strand
GGTGGCCGTCGGGCTGGCCCAAGGGGGCGATTTTCTGTCCCTGTTGGAAACTTCCCTCAGCATGGCGGTGGCCGTGGTGCCCGAAGGTTGCCGGCCGTGATCACGGTTACGTTGGCCTTGGGCACCCGGCGCATGGCCCGACGCAAAGCCTTGATCCGCAACTTGCCGGCGGTCGAAACCCTGGGCTCCGTCACCACCATTTGTTCCGACAAGACCGGCACCCTCACCCAAAACAAGATGGTGGTGCAAGGGCTGCAAACCGCGAGCCACCGGGTCACGATCTTTGGCGAAGGCTATGCGCCCCAAGGCACATGGGAAATGGACGGGGCGATCGCCTCCCACCCCGCCAACCATCCCGAGATTTGGGAACTCTTGCGAACGGCGGTGCTCTGCAACGACGCCCAATTGCAGGAAGAAGCCGGTACCTGGAAAGTTTTGGGCGACCCCACCGAAGGGGCCCTGCTCGCCCTGGCAACCCGCGCCGATCTGCAACCGGCCGATCTGCGGGCCAAGTTCCCACGGCAAACCGAAGTGGGGTTCACCTCCGAACGCAAACGCATGAGCGTGGTTTGTGCCGAAGGCGATCGCTGGGTGCTGCATACCAAAGGGTCGCCGGAACTGGTGCTGGCCTGCTGCGAATCTCGGTTGTGCGGTACGGACGTGGTTCCCCTCACCCCCCCCCAACGCCAAGCCATCCTGCAGAGCAACGACGACCTGGCGGCCAAGGGCATTCGGGTTTTGGGGCTGGCCCAACGGCGGCTGAGGGCCGAACCGGAACCCACCGCCGACCTGGAGGAAGATTTGGTGTGGTTGGGGCTAATTGGGATGCGGGATGCCCCCCGACCCGAAGCCGCACGGGCGATCGCCACCTGTCGGCGGGCCGGCATCCGACCCATGATGATTACGGGCGATCACCCCCTCACCGCCCAGGCGATCGCCCTCGATTTGGGCATTTGCCAACCGGGCGATCGGGTCATTGCCGGCCCCGAATTGCAAACCTTCACCGAAGCCGAATGGCTCGAAGCTGTGCGCACGGTCAACGTCTATGCCCGGGTCTCTCCCGAACACAAATTGCGGATCGTGCGGGCGCTGCAACGCCAAGGCGAGTTTGTCGCCATGACCGGCGATGGCGTCAACGATGCCCCCGCCCTCAAACAAGCCAACATCGGCATTGCCATGGGCATCACCGGCACCGACGTGGCCAAAGAAGCCAGCGATATGGTGTTGCTGGATGACAATTTTGCCACCATCGTCGCCGCCGCCGAAGAGGGGCGATCGGTCTACACCAACATTCGGCGGTTCATCAAATACATCTTGGGCAGCAATTTGGGGGAAGTGTTGACCGTGGCGGCCGCCCCTTTGCGGATTGCCCAGTGTCCCCCTCACCCCCCTCCAAATTTTGTGGATGAATTTGGTGACCGATGGTCTGCCGGCCCTCGCACTGGCGATCGAGCCCAGCGAACCGGAGGTGATGGAGCGCCCGCCCTACCCCCCCCGCGCAAGCATCTTTGCCGGCGGCTTGGGAGCGTACATGGTGCGGATTGGGTTGGTTTTTGGTGGTTCGACCGTTGCCCTAATGGTTTGGGCGTTTCGGAATCCCACCGGCACCTGGAATGCCCACTGGACCACGGTGGTCTTTACGACCCTGTGCCTCGCCCAAATGGCCCACGCCCTGGCCGCCCGCTCCGACAAACTCCTGATCGATATCAATCCCGTCAGCAATCCGGCCCTGTTGGGGGCGGTATCCCTCACCACCCTGCTGCAATTGGCGTTGTTGTATGTGCCGCCCCTGCAAAGCTTTTTTGGCACCCACCCCCTCTCGATCGCCGAACTCGCCGTTTGCTTTGGCTTTAGCGGAGGCATCTTGCTGTGGCTAGAAGGCGAAAAGATCCTACGGCAACGACGTCGTACCCCCTAGCCCACCCTCGCCCTTATGCTGACTTCCCGGTTCCTGGGCTGGCCACAGCCGGGAGAGAGCCGGGGCGATCGCCTTAACCGTAGGGATCGTCGTCGTCATCCTCCGGGCGATAAACCGGAGCCACCTGCGGCCAAGGGGGGAGGTCATCCCGCGATCGCACCCCCCGCAACCCGTTGTGCAAAGCGCTGACCAAATGGTTGGGGCGCTCCCGCTCCAGTTTGTTGACCAACGCCAGCACGTTTTCCTCCGGAAACCCGGCGATCGCCTCTTTGATTTTCACGGAGGATACGGTCGGCTCGATTTGCCGCAACCGATGGGCGATCGCCGCCTCAAAGGTCATTTCCGGCTGGGGCGGGTACAGGGCACGGCCGTCTTGCCCCCGCATCACCGGCGGCCGGGGAAATTTCACAAACACCGGCTGCGAGAAATGGGGATGGCGTACCATCAATTCCCCCTTCGGCAAAGTGGCCAACTTGGTTTTCACCGCCGGCGAGAGGTTGCTGTAGCCCGGGGTGGCCAACTCGTCCATGTCCATCCGACCGTAAAGGGCCGTGCCGCAGTTTCCCACAATCCGTTTGTGCACCTGCGACCGAAATTGTTGGGCCGAAAACAACACCTCCCCCAAATACCGCCCCCGTTCGGAAATGTCCAACAGCTTTTTGCGCAAGTAGGTGTCCCCGGTGTCGGTGCCAGCGTATTTGTTCAGTTCATCGACAAAAATTACTACCCGCTCCACCCCCAAGGTGTTTTTTTCCAGGGCTTCTTGGATTTTGGCCACCACCCGCGTAAAAATCAAATCCTGGGCCGTCGGCTCCACATTGGCCACGTCCATCACATAAATGTGGTTCTTCCGAAAATCCCCCCAAGGCAAATCGCCGACGCTGTCGTCGTTGCCCACCAACCCCTTGCAGCGATCGGTAATGTTCAACAACCGGTTTTTTACTTTGTAGATGGTGGCAATGTGATGGCTATGCCATTCTTTCTTGTTTTCGGCTTCCATCGATTCCAGCACCTGGTTGAACCATTCCGCCAAGCGCTGAAAATTGGTGACGTTGATGCCCTCGTTGTACCGCAGATCGTTTTTGCGAATCACCTTTTCGGCGATCAGCGACAGCAACGCTTCGGCTTTGGCATCCACATCGTCCTGATTGAGCAACACCGCCGTGTATTCAAAAATTTCCTGCAATCCCCAACGCAAGGGCTTCACGTTGCCCAACAAATCGGGATGGGTACGCAAGGTGTTGAGGTTGATGCCGTCCGCTTTGTAGGGGGCGTAGTACACAACCTGCCCAAAGGGCGTGGCCGGAATGCCCAACTTTTCATAAATCGCCAATTCTTCGGGGCTGAGTTCGCTGCCCGGCGCGGCGGCAAATCCAAATACAGAAGATCGGGCCCCTTGACGTTTGAAGAAGACCCCGGCCACCCCCCGCTGCGGATCGTCCGGGGCGTAGTGGGTAAACACGCTTTTGAGCAAAAATTCCACCAGCGAAGTTTTGGTGGCCAAGCCCGACACGCCGGTAATGTTGAGGTGGGCCGCCTCCGGCCCCAGCAAAAAATCGGCATCGAGGTACACCGGGGAATGGATGCCCCCCTTCACGTAGGCCCCCACCGGAATGCCCCGCCCCTTGGCCACGTACTCGTCCATCCGCAGCGCCAGCAACACCGCGCGATCGTCCGCCAAACACACCGGGCCGATGGGGATGGGCTGCAACGGCTCCTCCGGTTCCATCCGCAACACTGCCGCCTTGAACACCCGAATTTCCGGCCGCAGGGTGGGGGCATCGTCCGCCTGCACCGGGTCGCGATCGCTGCCGATGTAGTCGTACAACGCCGAAGCCAAATCCGTATACCCCTGGGCTTCCACCACGATCCCATAGATGTCCCAGCGATCGCAGGGGCGCCCCCAGGTTGCGTTTGGGAGGCTGAGGCACCTGCACGCTCACAATGGTGCCAATTCCCACCGGCGAATCCGGCTCCGTCCAAAAATAGAACGTATCCGGCGTGGTGGGCTTGGCTTCGGTGGCAAAGACACGACCGATGGTCTGCATGGTTGCCAAATAAATTTACCAAATGTAGCTGTAAACAACTTGGTGAGGACGGGGTGCCGGGGTGAAATTCCTGACTGGGGGCGAAGCCCCCCCCCTTTTCCTTCGCTGTCTGAACCTACCCGAATATAGCTATAAAATCCAAAATTCAGGACAAACCCTTGGGTTTGGGCTTGGGCGGCCGGGGGCGCTCCGAGCCGAGTCCCTCTGCCGACAGGTCGCCAGGCAGGCGGGGCCGGGGGCGATCGTCTTCCGAACGTCGCTGGGGTCGGGCCGAAAACCGGCCGTCTTGGCCCTTGCTGCGGTACTTGGCCGGCACCGTCGCGATGAATTGACCGTCGATCACCCGCAACACATTCCCTTGGCGTTGGGCGTTGACTTCCCAGAAGGCACCCACCGGATTGCCGGGCAAAATCCCTGCCAACCGCAACTTGAATTTGCCATGGCGATCGCCCTTCTGCACCCGCTTGACCGGCTTTTCGGGCTTGCTCTCCACCGCCGCCTCGGACTGGAGGATCAAAGCCTCTTCGGGGGGACGTTCTGGCTTGCGGCGAGGCTTCTCGGCGATGCGCTTGGCCACCCCCCGCTTGATTTTCACCGTGACAAACCCGGCTTCGGTCGATTGGCTGACCACCTCGCCCCGAATCGAGAAATAGCCGTCGGCGACCCCCGGATCGGTGGGCTGGTCGGGCTTGTTCAAATCCTCGGGCGCCCACACCCCCGTCACCTGGACGTGCAATTCTCCTTCTTTAGAGCGGGTGCGGGGATACACCACCCAATAGCGATCCTTGCTGCGATCCAGGCGGTTTTTCACCAACGAAATCACCTTGCCCAACAACACCGCATCCAGTTCGCTGCCGTCGGTGGTGACGATTTTGCCCTTGGTAATCGAGTCTTCGTCCGGCACATACCGGCCCAACACCAACCCGATCGCCCGAAATTGCAAAGATTCGGTCACCGGCGAAATGGGCAACGGCCGGGTTGACGGCGGGGGCAACTGATAAGCCGAAGCGGGTTCCGTCGCCCGTTTTTCTTCCTTGGGCTTGAGGCTCCGGGGCGGCGCCGGCTCAATGGGAGGGGCTGCCGCGGCGGCCCGTACCTCTTCCGGGCTTTTTACCCGCACCAATTCCAGCTTGGGCGGGGACGGCTCTGGGACCGTGGGACGATTCAACTTGGCCGGTTTGTTTGATTTGGTCATGGCGAAAAAATGGGAAAACCCAAAGAAATCGGTAAAATTTGAGGCACGTTCACGAACGCTTTGGAGGCAGGGCCAACCTTCCTCAGGTTGCACTCCCCAGACCCCAACCGATCGCCCTCAGAGATCCAAGCCTTGGGGACTACCGCGATCGCCCAAGTTGTTTCGGAGAATTTCTGGCCATTCATATGGGGCAGCCGACCTGAGCCAAAACCCGGCCAAAAACCGCAACCCCGGCGCCATCTCCTGGCCAACAGCATACCGAGACTGGCGCCCTTGTCAAGGATAAAATTTTAATTAAAATTCCGAGAAAACCCTCCAATTAGGGCTGGGCCGCGTTGGCAATTTGGGCAAACTCTTCGGGGTCGAGGCTGGCCCCCCCCACCAACACCCCATCGATTTCGGGTTGGGTCAAAATTTCGGCAATGTTGTTGCCTTTGACCGAACCGCCGTACAGCAACGTCGCTTCGGCCCCGCGATCGCCCAGATGGTGCCGGATGGACTGCAGCACCCGGTTGGCTTCGGTGGGGGCACAGGTATCGCCGGTGCCGATCGCCCAGATGGGTTCGTAGGCGATTACGGGAAGGGCGGTGGTATCGGCCAAAGCCCGATCCAATTGGTCAAAAATCCAGCTTTCGACCTGACCTTGGGCCCGCAGCACTTTGGTTTCGCCCACGCACAAAATCGGCGTCAAACCATGGGCTTGGGCTGCCCGCACCCGCTGGTTGACGGTGGCATCGGTCTCGCCGAAAAATTGCCGCCGCTCGCTGTGGCCCACCACCACGTATCGGATCCCCAACTCCACCAACATCCCCGGCGCGATTTCCCCGGTAAAGGCCCCCGTTTCCGCCCAATGCACGTTTTGGGCCCCCAGGGACACCGGCAACCCCGTCGCGGCGATCGCCCCGGACAACATCGCCAAAGCGGTAAACGGTGCGCACAACACCACATCCACCCCTGCCTGCGGTTGCCACAGGGGCGCAAACGCCTGCAAAAAAGCTTTGGCTTCCGCTTGGGTCTTGTGCATTTTCCAGTTGCCGGCGATCGTCGTGCTCCGCAAAATCCGTGGCCCCCACCCCAAAAGACATTCGGACATTATAGCCCAGGGGCGATCGCCAGCGCCGAGGGTTTCCCCACAGGCTACAATGCCCAAAGAATTCCGATAGCTGTTGGCCGTGCCCAAACCCAATCAAACCCTAACCCTGGTCTTGCTGCTGGTGCTGGCGGCGGTGCTGGCCATTGTCACGTTGCCCCCCAAACTGGGCTTGGATTTGCGGGGGGGAGCCCAACTCACCCTGAAGGCGCTGCCCAACCCCGAACGGGGCATTCCCGAAATTACGCCGCGCATCCTCGAAAGCGCCCGCTTTGTGGTGGAAAAACGCATCAACGGCCTGGGGGTCGCCGAATCCACCGTGCAAATCAGCGGGCGCGATCGCATTGTGGTGCAGATGCCGGGGGTCAACGATCCCGCCGAAGCGGAACGGGTTTTGGGGAATACGGCCCAACTGGAGTTCCGGGCGCAGCGGGTCGGCACCGAAGGGGAATTTTTGGCCCGGCGGCGGGCCTTGGCCAACCTGCTGGGGGAACGGGAGATCCTATCGCCCGACGACAAAGGGGCGATCGCCGCCAAGGATCGGGAAATCGCCGAAGCCCGCAAAAACATTTTGGCGTTGTTTGACAGCGTGGGGCTGACCGGAGAGCGGTTGCGAGATGCGTTGCCCACCAGCCCCGGTCAGGGCGATACCTGGGATGTATCGCTGCGGTTTGACGGTTTGGGCGGGGAACTTTTTGCCAAAATCACCAGCGAATTGGGGGGCACCGGCCGCAGCATTGGCATTTTTCTGGACGATGAATTGGTGAGCGCCCCCGTCGTTCCCGTGGAATTTCAGGGGCGGGGCATCACCGGCGGCGAAGCCCGCATCGAGATTGGCACCACCCTCCAAGCCGCTTCCGATTTGGCGTTGCAGGTGCGATCGGGGGCGTTGCCGGTGCCGGTGGCGATCCTGGAAAACCGCACCGTGGGCGCATCCCTCGGCGCCGACAGCGTCCGCCGCAGCATTCTGGCTGGGCTGGGGGGCACCGTTCTGGTGTTGATTTACATGGTGGTCTACTACCGGTTGCCGGGGGCGATCGCCGACATTTCGTTGCTGATTTACGCCGTCCTCACCTTTGCCGCGTTCAGCCTGTTGGGGGTGGTGCTGTCCCTGCCCGGCATCGCCGGATTTATCCTGAGCGTGGGCATGGCGGTGGACGCCAACGTGTTGATTTTTGCCCGCATCCGCGAAGAACTGTTGGCAGGGCGAACCCTCTACAAGGCGATCGAAGCCGGGTTCAACCGCGCATGGTCAAGCATTTTCGACAGCAACGCCACCACCCTCATTGCCTGCGGCGCTTTGTTTTGGTTGGGGGCTGGACTGGTGAAGGGATTTGCCGTGACCCTGGCCATCGGCGTAGTGGTGAGCATGTTCAGCGCCATCACCTGTACCCGTTCCCTGTTGCTGTTGGCGATCGCAATCCGGCTTGGCGGCGACCCCCAGGTGGTACGGCGTCCCCGGCCTTGGGAACCCCCGGCGAACGAGCCCGCGGCCGCGGCGGGGCCCCTAGACTTGGTGAAACAGGGGCGTGCCTACGTTGGGGCCTCCAGCTTGGTGGTGTTGGCCGGATTGGTGGTGATGATTTTCTCATGGAGCCGCAGCGGTTTGCCCGTGCAGCCAGCCTTGGATTTTGTGGGGGGCACCCGCCTCAGTTTTGAATTGGTGTGTCCCCAACCCGACAATTGTGGGCCGGCGATCGACATTGCCGCCGTGCGCCAGGCCATGGCCGGCAAAGGTTACGGCAGCGCCACCGTGCAGTTGGCCGGCGAAGACAAACGGGGGTTGGTGGTGCAAACCGCCAGCCTTGGGGTCGAAGAGCGGTTGGAGCTGCAAACCGCCCTCCGAGAAACCCTCCAGCCCTTCGGCGAATTGGACGGCACCAAGCAACAAATCGATGAAGTGGGCCCCGTCGTCGGTCGGCAGTTGCTGGTTTCGGGCCTCACCGCTCTTTCCCTATCGTTGGTGGGCATCGCTTTGTATTTGCGGATTCGGTTTGAAAGCGACTACGCCGTGTTTGCGATCGTGGCCCTGCTGCACGACGTGTGGATCACCGTCAGCGCCTTTTCGTTGTTGGGGCTGGTGGCCAACGTGCCCGTAGACAGCCTATTCATTGTGGCCATTTTGACCATCTGCGGGTTTTCCGTCAACGATACCGTGGTGATTTACGATCGCGTGCGGGAAAACGCCAAAACCCTGGGGGCAGAGCTCACCTTTGGCGAAGTGGTCAATCGCTCCGTCAACCAGAGCTATCCCGCTCCATCAACACTTCGTTGACCACCATTTTGCCCTGTTGGCCATTTTGGTATTTGGCGGTGCCACCCTGCAGTTTTTTGCCTTGGCGCTGATTGTGGGGTTCCTGTCTGGCGTATACTCTAGTATTTTCAACGCCAGCATTTTGCTGATTTGGTGGCGCGAGCGCGGTCAAACCGTGGCCCCCACCCCAGCCGCTTGATGGCTCTGTGCACGATTCTTTTTGTTTGGCTCAAAAATCATGGAAACTTGGCTGCGGCCCGCCCAGCGCTTGGGGAACCTCCCCCAGTATGTTTTTGCCCGGCTTGAGGAATTAAAAGCCGAAACCCGCCGCCAGGGCATTGATCTAATCGACTTGGGGATGGGCAACCCCGACGGCCCCGCCCCCCAAGCGGCCATCGACAGCGCGATCGCCGCCTTGCAGAGCCCGCAAAACCACGGTTATCCGCCGTTTGAAGGCACCCCCAACTTTCGGAAAGCCATCACCGATTGGTACCGTCGCCGCTACGCCGTAGACCTCGATCCCGACGGCGAAGTTTTGCCCCTGATCGGTTCCAAAGAAGGCTTGACCCATTTGTCCCTCGCCTTTGTCGATCCGGGGGATACGGTGTTGGTGCCCAGCCCCGCCTACCCGGCCCATTTTCGCGGCCCCCTGTTGGCCGGGGCCAACCTCTACGAAGTGATTTTGCGGCCCGAGCAAAACTGGCTCCTGGATTTGAGCACCATCCCCGAAGCCGTCGCCCGCCAGGCTAAGATTTTTTACTTCAACTACCCCAGCAACCCCACGGCGGCGATCGCCCCCGGGAGTTTTTCGAGGAAATCGTCGCCTTTGCCAAGCACTACGAAATTTTGCTGGTGCACGATTTGTGCTACGCCGAGCTGGCCTTCGACGGTTATCAGCCCACCAGCTTGTTGGAAATTCCTGGGGCGAAGGATTTGGGGGTAGAGTTTCACACCCTGTCCAAAACCTACAACATGGCGGGGTGGCGGGTCGGTTTTGTCGTCGGCAATCGCCACGTATTGAAGGGATTGGGTACCCTCAAAACCAACTTGGACTACGGCATTTTTGCGGCCATTCAGGCCGGGGCCCAAGCCGCCCTCCAACTGCCCGATAGTTACGTGCAAAGCGTGCGCGATCGCTACCGGCAGCGGCGGGATTTTGTCCGGGCACGGTTTCAGGAATTGGGCTGGTCGATTCCCCCCACCTACGCCACCATGTATTTGTGGGTTCCCTGTCCCCCGGGCATCTCCTCCACCGACTTTGCCCTAAGGGTGTTGCAACAGACAGGGGTGGTGTTCACGCCGGGGAGCGCCTTTGGGTCAGGGGGAGAAGGCTACATTCGGGTGAGCCTGATTGCCGATTGCGATCGCCTCGGGGTCGCCTTCGATCGGTTGCGGCAGGCCGGTGTGGCCTACAAAACACCAAGCTAGGGGATGGCATCGTTAGTATAGAGGCAGGAGCATAGAATTCTGCGCGCACGGGGTGGCTACCCCCTCGGAATGGCTTTGGGGGATTGCCCTTTTGGGTGGATAAATTTGCCGGTTTTCCCGTCCAAGGGCCGGGGACTGGGGTAGCATCTCGCAGCGCCATGAGGTACACTAGAAAGCGGCGTGAGGTTGTAGCACATTATGTTGGAATTTCAGAAATTGTCTTCCAGCCCCAAACTGCTAGCAGCATTGCTGTTGGCGGCTGGTTCTTCGGTAACGGCAGCAGGCGCAGTCAGCGCCAACGAAGGGATTTCGATCCAAGACATCACCCGCGATCCGATGACCCGGGGCACCCGGACGGCCCAAGTCACCTCGGTTTCGCAACTAAGCGACGTGCGGACGACGGACTGGGCCTTCACCGCATTGCAATCGCTGGTAGAGCGTTACGGTTGCATCGCCGGTTACCCGGATCGCACCTATCGTGGTCAGCGGGCCATGACCCGGTTTGAATTTGCCGCCGGTTTGAACGCCTGCTTGGACAAAATCAACGAGTTGATCACCGCCGGCTTGGCCGACAAGGTGAGCAAAGAAGATTTGGCGACCCTGCAACGGTTGCAGGAAGAATTTGCGGCGGAATTGGCCGCGTTGAAAGGTCGGGTAGACAGCCTGGAAGCCAAGGTTGAAAAGCTGGAAGCCCAGCAATTCTCCACCACCACCAAACTGAACGGTTTGGGTGTGTTTGCCTATTCGGGTACCGCCAACGAATTCAAGAACCCGGCTACGGGCGCGTTGTTGAACCCCAGCCAACTGAACAACACCTTCAGCGGTCGGGTGCGGTTGAACTTTGATACCAGCTTCACCGGGCGCGATCGGTTGCGGACGCGGTTGGAAGCGGGCAACGTGACCAACTTCTCGGCAGCGATCCCCACTGCCAGCGGCGGTCGGATGTCGCGGTTGTCGTTTGAGACCAACACCAACAACGAGTTTGTGTTGGGCAAGTTGTTCTACCAGTTCCCGGTGGGCAGCCAGTTTACGGCCTTTGCCGGTACCCGCGGTCTGGATGTGGACGACATTTTCAACCCGGTAAACCCGTTTGCCAGTGCTGAAAACGGTGCGCTGTCGCGGTTCGGTCGTTACAACCCCCTGTTGTTGCGCTCGAACGAGCAAGGCGCGGGCGTGGGCTTGTCCTACAAGGCGAGCGACTCCTTCCGGCTGACGGCTTTGTATTTGACCAACGATGGCCGTGCCGGCAACGCCACCGGTCAGGCTGGGGTGACCAACGGCGGTTACAGCGCTGGGGCGCAGTTGCAATTCAATCCTTCGCGGGACTTGACCTTGGCGCTGCAATACATGCGTACGTTTGAGCCGGGGTCGGTGGCCGCATTGGATTCCAGCACCGGCAGTGCGTTGTCGGGTCGTCCCTTTGGTTCGGTGGACACTTCGGCGGATCGCTACGGCTTCTTGATGGAGTGGCGGGTATCGCGGGGCTTCATCTTCGCCGGTTCGGTGGGCTTTGCCAACGCGAAAGCGGAAGCAGGGGTTCCTCGCACCTTGGGCGCTACGGCGGACTTGTTGACGTGGGATGTGAAGTTGGCGTTCCCGGACTTGTTCGGGCGGGGCAACTTGGCGGGGATCATCTTCGGTCAACAACCGCGGGTGAGCGGCAACACGATCGCTGCGAACAACGATCCCGACACCAGCTACCACTTGGAAGGGTTGATTCGGTTCCAGGTCAACCGGAACATTTCGATCACCCCGGGTGTGTTTGTGGTGTTCAACCCGAACCACGACAGCCGGAACAACTCGATCGTGGTGGGCACCATCCGCACCACCTTCTCGTTCTAAGGCTCCTTGGAAACTGTTGAATGAAGCTGTTGAAGCAGCCGTAGAAGCCATGGGAAATGCCAAAAACAGGGTTTCCCATGTGCCCAAACTAGGTGCTTGAGCCAAGTGCTTGAGCCAAATGATTGCTCTCAGTGCTTGACTCAAGGAAACCAAAACATGGGCGAAGGGATGGGTTGCGACCTATCCCTTTTGCTTTTTGGGGATGTTCCTGGCAGGTACCACCTGGCAAGGGGCGGCACGATGCGGGTGTCCCCAGACTGGGTACGATAGACGGTAGACGTTGGGCAGGGGGAAGGCGGGTGGAAGACTGCAGCGATTTGTACTGGCAAGATCGTGCTGCCTGTGCTGCCTGTTGGGAAGCTTTGATTCTGGATCGCCAGGCGGGGTCTGAGGCCCGTTTGCAGGCGCGAATGGAGTCCGTGCGGGTGCTCTTGGAGACCCATTTGCAAGATGCCTTGGTGCACGCGGCTTTTTTGTTGGCCGAAACCGAAGCCGAAGTGGGAGAAGAAGGGGTGCCGGCGGCATGGGCTTACAACCGAGGGGTGTTGGCGCTGCAACAAAGCGATTTTGCCCGAGCGTTTGAGTACCTGGGACGGGCGGCGATCGCCGGCGGGGATACGGTGGTGCGGGCCCGTACGACGAGGCTTTGGGGCGCTACTATGCGGCCAAAGGCAAACTGGAGCGGGCTGTAGCGTGCATACGAAGGGCGATCGCCCGGTGGCAAACGGCCGAGCTACCGCGGGAGGCGGCCCGTGCCGGCTGCCTGCTGGCGGACACCTTGGGTTTGGGCGGGGCGTGGCCCCAAGCGCGGGAAATTTGCGAGCAGAGCTTGGAAGCGGCGATCGCCCACGATAGCCCCACCCTGCGGCTGCAAGCCTTGGTCGGTTTGGCGAACAGCTATGCGGCTTTGGAAGATGGCGATATGGCCGCGGCCTTTGCCCTGGAAGCCCTGGATGCCGCGGTGGAGCCGTTCGATCGCTACGAAATTGCCCAACTGCAGACCGCCCTGGTAAGGGTGGCCTTGCAACAGGAAGACTGGTCAGCAGCCGAGCAACTGTTGCGGGGCGGGGTGATGCCCCATTTGACCCTGCTGACCGCAAACAACGCTTTGCGGGCCCAGGTGACCGCCCATCAGGGCCGTCTAATTTATCAGCAAATTTTGATGGGTCAATCGGCCCTAACGCCGCAAGCTTTGGAGCAAGCCGAGGATTTTTTCGTGGAGGCCACGGTTTTGTGCGAAGCGCAGGGCATGGTCTACGAATACGCGCGGGCTTTGTACGATTTGGCGGAAGTTTACCGTTTGGGCATGGACAGCGGCGATCGCTATCAGTACCAAGGCAAGCGGCTGCGGTGCTTGCGCTTGGCCCTAGACACCCTGGAAAATTTTCACAGTGAACCCTGCGAACAGCTCAAAGACCGTCTGGACGAAGCCTTGGAGCAGGCGCTGCTCAGCCGCACCTAAAAGCCCCATGGGTAAATTGGCCCACGGCTCATTTTCCGCTATGCTCAGGGATATGCTGGGGTGAATCCAACGATATGACGTTACATCCAATCGAGCCGGGTCAACGGCTAGGCACCCTGGATCGGGCTATGGCGATCGCCGAGGCCGAAGTGGCGGTCAAGATCGCTTCCCAGAGTCTTGACGAGGGGCCACAGCCGCTGGCCCAGAGTTTGATCAAACTGGCTCTGTTGTTGGTGGAAACCGGTCAATTGGGTTTGCAAGAAAGAGCTAAAACCCTTTTGTTTCGTACGGAAGCCCTGCTGAGCCATCCCCCACGGGGTCAGGCGCGGGAGTACCGCCCCCAAATTGCCCGGTTGATGTACGGCCGTGGTTTGCTGTACGTCTGGCAGCGCAATTTTGTCGATGCTTTGGTGCACCTGCGCTCGGCCGCCCGTGCCTTTGGCGAAGAGGACGAGGGTTTGTCCTTGGTGGACGATGGTTTGGGTCGATATTACGCCGCCCTCAACGATTTTCATGCAGCATTGTTTCATTTTGAACGTTCTTTGACCCGGCGATCGCCCGATTCTCCGGATCGTCTGATTTCCCTGGTGTTGTTGGGGCACCTCCACCAACAGTCTTATTTGAACGATCGGGCCGAGGTTTACTACCAGCAAGCCCTGACTTTGGCCGAAGAGTTGGGGGAACTGGATCTCAAGTTGCAGGCATGGGCCGGCTTGGGGCGGGTTGCCACCGCCCGTCAGGATTGGGGGCGGGCGGAACAGTGCATCCGCACGGCCTTGGTCGGGCGCACCAGTCCCTACGAATTGCAGCAAGCGGCTTACCTGTACCTCAACCTGGCGGAAATTGAGCTGGGGCAGGGCCATTGCGATCGCGCCGAGACCCTGGTGGAAGGGGATGCGGCCCCCCGCTTTGAAGCGTTGGAATCGGAGGTGGGTTGGGCCCACGTCAACCGGATGATGGGCTGCATTTTGACCCAGCGGCTCAGCCAGCCCACGGCTTGGGATGACCAATTGGCCGAGACGGCCGAAGATTACTTTCTGGATGCTTCGATGACGTTTGAGGAGCATGGCTTGGTGGCTCCCTACGCCCTCACTTTGCACGATATGGCCGGGCTGTACCGCTTGGCGACCCAACGGCAAGATGTCCCCCCACTACGCCGGCAAAGCGATTCGTGCTTTGGGGTTGGGGCTCAGCGTTCTGGAAAAGGCGCCGCAAAAGGCCACCAGCCTCAGTTTCAAGCTGGAAGTGCTGCTCAACGCCATTGATCCCGTACTCTGGCTCAATCGCAAGCGCGAACGCCTACGGGCCGGCAACTCCCCGAGCGACGCCATGGCGCTCTCCCCCCGCGAAGAAGAAGTAGCCCTTTTGGCCTTGGAAGCGGTATCGCCAGAGGGATTGCCCCAACTGGAAGCGCAGCTCCCCTACGTGGCTTTCAAGTCCGTAGACACCCTGTTGCGCCAAGCCTTAGAGATTGGCCGCGAGCGGGGGGGGGCGGTGGCCGAAGCGGCGGGCCATCGTTTGCTGTGGGTATTTCGCCATCAAAGCCTGGAATCGGAACGCCTCACGCCGAATTACCACCAGTTGGGCACGCTGACCCCATCGGTGGCGCCACCCACCCGTCGTCCTCAAGTGCCGGCGGTGCGCGCGGCCTTGGCGGCTACCGACCTCCTCGAAGCCTGTACGACGCTGCAAGAGGATGAAAAACCGCTGTTGCCCTTGCCTCGGTTGGCGATCGTCACGGGCAAGGCGTTGGTGGGCTCCTTGCCCGGGGAGCTAGGCCTCAGTTTGGGAGTTTTGGGGGCGATGGTTAACCGCAGTTGGCAGGAATTGGGCCCCCGGGACAAGTGGTTTTGGATGAAGCGACCTGCCGCCAACTGAAACAAAACCTCTCCCAACCTTCTTTTCGGGTGGCTCCCCTGACCCAAGCGATCGGCGCTCCCCAATTCGCTTTGGAGTTTTTGGATTGCGAGGTTGAAACCAAAGGCAAACCAACCTGGCTCCTCGAAGCGGAATTTCCGACATTGATTCGGGTGCAGTTGCCGGTGGGGCTCAAGCGCAGCCTTCCCGCCAATGCGGAGGTGGCCCATTCTTGCTTGGCGGCGATCGCCGGGCGCTTGGGTTGCCCGCCCCAAAGTTACGGCAACATTTTAACCGTGTTTGATCGGGTGTACGCCGAACTCAAAGTGTTTGCCCCCACCCAACCCCTGACCCTGCTGTTTTTGGTAGAAGAAGACCGGCTCGAAGTGACGATCGCCCTCGAAGGGTTGACCGAGGCTACAGCAGGCATTCTCCAGCAAAGCCTCCAACAGGCGATCCAAGCAACCGCCAACCTTGGTTACCACCTCGAAGGCAGCCCCAACAGCCTGACGCTGCGGCTAACCCAGGGATATTAGCGATGAAATTGCACATAGGCGGCACCGAGCGGCAAGAAGGATGGCTGATTCTGGATATCGATCCCCGCCCCGAAGTGGACATTGTCGGCGATGCGCGGAGCTTAGCCCAGTTTGGCGATAGTTCGATCGAAACCCTCTACGCTAGCCACGTGCTCGAACATTTCCACCATCGATGGCAAGGAGAAGTGTTGGCCGTGTTGCGGGAATGGTACCGCGTGTTGCAACCAGGCGGAGAACTGTGGCTTAGTGTGCCCAATTTGGCGGTGTTGGCCTGGCTTTTGTTGCATCCCGATTTGCCGCCGGATGGTCACTGGGTCATCCTGTCCATGATTTACGGCGGGCAAGACAATGCCTACGATATCCACCGTGTGGGCTTCACCCAACATATTTTGAGCTGTTATCTGGCCGATGCAGGGTTTGCCGAATTGCGCCGCCAAGAAACCTTTGGCCTGTTCGCCGATACCAGCAGCCTCAAAATCCTCAACCAGTACATCAGCTTGAACGTGATTGCCAGCAAATAGCCCTCCGTGCCGACAGCCATAGCCATTTCGGGCAGGTTCGGACATCGAAAGAAAAGGGGGTTTGGGGGCTGCGCCGTTCGGCTGAGCTATAAAAACAGTCAACAGAAAGCCCGCCGTCAAGGGCGGGCCCGCAAGCATCAAGCCAATGACAAAAGGGGGTTAAAACAAGCCCAGGGTCAACGACTTGTCAATCGGCAGCGTGGCGCCAATGCCCAGGTAGATCGTAAACAAAGTGCCAAACAAAAACACCGCCATGGCCAAGGGGCGACGGAACGGGTTTTGGAACTTGTTCACGTTTTCGATAAAGGGCACCACCCCCAACCCCAAGGGCACCGAAGCCATCAACACCACCCCCAACAACTTGTTGGGCACCACCCGCAAAATTTGGAACACCGGATAGAAATACCATTCCGGCAAAATTTCCAGCGGCGTAGCAAAGGGATCCGCCGGCTCGCCCACCATTGTCGGGTCGAGCACCGCAAAACCCGCCACCAGGGCGATCGTGCCCATGATCACCACCGGGAACGTGTACAACAAATCGTTGGGCCACGCCGGTTCGCCGTAGTAGTTGTGCCCGAGGTTTTTCTCCAGCTTCGCCCGCAAAATCGGATCGTTCAAGTCGGGCAGCTTTTCAACTTTGGCCATAGGGTCTCCTGAATAAAATGCAAAAACAGCACGGAAGGCGGCAAGGGGTTTAGAGAGGGCCCGAAATGCCTTGTTTGCGGATCATCAAGAAGTGGAACAACATGAACACCGCAATCAACCAAGGCAACACAAACGTGTGGGCGCTGTAGAACCGGGTGAGGGTAGCTTGACCCACGCTTTGACCGCCCCGCAGCAACTCCACGATGGTGGTGCCCACCACCGGCACCGCTTCCGGCACCCCGGTCACGATTTTGCCCGCCCAGTAGCCCACTTGATCCCAGGGCAGGGTGTAGCCCGTTACGCCAAACGACACGGTGATCACCGCCAAAATCACACCGGTGACCCAGGTCAGCTCCCGGGGCTTTTTGAACCCACCGGTCAAATACACCCGGAACACGTGCAAAATCATCATCAACACCATCATGCTGGCCGACCACCGGTGCACCGACCGGATCAACCAACCAAAATTCACCTCGGTCATGATGTAACGCACCGACTCGTACGCTTCCGCAACCGTCGGCCGGTAGTAAAACGTCATCGCGAAGCCGGTGGCAAACTGGATGATGAAGCAGGTGAGGGTGATCCCCCCCAAACAATAGAAAATGTTGACGTGGGGCGGTACGTACTTGCTCGTCACGTCTTCGGCGATCGCCTCAAGCTCCAGACGCTCGTTAAACCATTCGTAAACTTTGCTCATTTTATGCGATTACCTAAGATTGCAGCCGATTGCAGCCAATTGCCGCCAATGCCAGAAGCCAAAACGGCAGTCCCCCTTGGCACCCAAATAATTTGAACCCAAATGGGGCGTCCCGGCTTCTCGAACCCCAGCCCTGCCCTCAAAATTTTGAACCCAAATTTTGAACCCAAATTTTGAATTCAAGTTTTGAATTCAGGTTTTGAAACAGGGTAACGAGCTCAAGGAGGATGGCGAGGGAGAACGTACCCGTAGCCTCATTTTAGGCCGCGCCTCCAAGTTCCTTGCCCCGTATGTTTACACAAGTTTACATGAATCCCCGTGCCCCAACAACCAGTAGGTGGTCATGGTGCCCTTGCCTTTGATGAAAACGGTGCCCCGCTTTTCGAGGTGGTAGCGGTGCCGGAGGCGCTGGTAGGTGGCTTCGCTGACTTGAATTTTGCCCGGTTCCCCTTGGGATTCCATGCGGCTGGCGACGTTGACGGTATTGCCCCAAAGATCGTAGGCAATCTTTTTGGTGCCGACAATGCCGGCGACGACGGGCCCGCTGTCGATGCCGCAGCGAATGGCCACCGGCAGCCCCTCGCGGGTACAAAAGCCGTGCATCCGGTGTTGCAAGGCCAAAGCCATGTTGGCGATCGCCTCGGCGTGGTCGGGACGGGGTACGGGAACGCCGCCGGCCACCATGTAGGCATCGCCGATGGTTTTGATCTTTTCGAGGTGGTAGCGATCGCACAGGCGATCGAACAACGAAAATATCCGGTTCAGCAACCCCACCAAATCGGTGGCGGAGATGCGGGAAGCCAACTCCGTAAACCCACAATGTCGGCAAACAAAATGGTGGCCTCGTCGAAGCGATCGGCGATCGCCGGTTTGCGCCCCCGCCGATCTTCGGAGCCGGTCTCGCTGCGCAGGTAGTCTAGTTCGTCCCCTGGGGCAATGGTGCTAAGGCGATCGACAATCACCGCCGGGAAAATGTTTTGCAGCAACCGCTCGGCATGTTGATGTTTGTCGGCCAAGACCTCCAGCAGTTGTTGCCGGGCCACTTCCACTTCTTTTTGGAGGGTGATATGGACAATCGCCCCATCCCACACGGTATCGCCGAGGGGGGTGCGGAAAGGCCGGGCAAACAGACGTACCCAGCGGGTCGGGTACACCGGCAACCGGTATTCGCATTCAAACGGCTTGAGATCCACCATCGAAGACTCGACGGACATCATGAGGGTTTGGCGGTCTTCGGGATGCACCAAATCAAACACCCATTCCACATGGGTAACAATGTCGGTGACCGAAATGCCAAAGACATCTTCGGTACAGGTGCTGAGGTAGGGCAGGGTCACGCTGCCGTCGGTATGCAACACCGTCCGATAAATCAATCCCGGAAAGTTGTCGGCGATCGCCCCCAGCAAATCGGCATGGTTGTCGGGAAAATCCTCCGGGTCTTCGCGCGCCAAACACAACAACCCCTCGGCTACCGCAAACTCGCTGTAGCGCAGCCGCCGCGTCTGGCCGTAGCGGGTCCGAAACCACAGCGGGCGATCGCGCAGGGTGCCCGGGGCAACCACCGGCGCGGCCACCACCAAGTCCAAGTCGGCCAGCGGTCGCCCCCGCATTTCCGTGGCGCTGTACCCCAACACCCGGCTAAACCCCGCATTGACCTCGCCATAGCAACCGTCTACCACCGTCCAGAGGGGGTCGCGCAGCAGCGGAAACATTTCCCAAAGAATTGCGGTGGAATCAACTGCCATGGCCGTTAAAGGCTTCCTTCCAACCAATAGGTGGCCATCTCGCCTTTGCCCTTGATCGCTACGGTACCCCGCAGCCTCAAGCGGTAGCGTGCCTGCAGATGTTGTTGGGTCGCCGCCGTAACCTGGATTTTGCCCGGCTCCCCTTGGGATTCCATGCGGCTGGCCAAATTTACCGCATCTCCCCACAGATCGTAAGCAAACTTGCGCCGCCCGATCACCCCCGCCACCACCGGCCCGCTGTGCAATCCCACCCGCAATTGAATGGGCTGGCCGTCGGCATCGGCGAAGCGCCCAATGGCCCCCTGCATCGCCAACGCCGCCTCGGCAGCCCGACAGGCATGATCGAGGGTCGGCACCGGCAACCCCGCCACCGCCATGTACTCGTCGCCAATGGTTTTGATCTTTTCCAAACCGTGTTCTTCGGCAATCGTATCAAAAATCGAAAAAATTTCATCCAAAAGGGATACCAATTCCCCCGGGGCCAACCGGGAGGCAATCTGGGTAAACCCGACAATGTCGCCAAACAGAATCGTGACTTCGGTAAAACTGTCGGCAATGTTGGTCTCGTTTTGCTTGAGCCGGTGGGCAATCGGTGCCGGCAAAATGTTCAACAACAGGCGATCGGCTTTGTCCCGCTCCGCCGCGATCGCCGCTTGGGCCCGAAAGCGATCGGTCACGTCCCGAAAGTACCAATTCATGCCGTAAAACTTGCCCGCGGGCGAGAAAACCGGCCCCGAGTAGCAATCAAAGACCCGATCGCCAAAGGGAATTTCCGCCCGTTGGGGCAAATCGGGATTGTCGTAAGCTGCTTCGACCATGGTCGCCAAGGCTTCGGGCAATTCGGCTTTCCAAATCAACGCCATCAACAACCGTTCTTCGTCCATGCCGGTCAACACCGATTCCGGCAACTGCCACATCTCGCAAAACCGATGGTTGTAGTTGATGATTTGCCCCTGTTCGTCCACGGCCAAAATTCCGTCCAAGGCCGCCTCTTTCTGGGCATTCAAAAACGAACTGCTGCGCTGCAACGCTTCGTCCACCCGCTTGCGCCCCGTAATCTCCCGCGCCACCCACAGCACTTGGTCGGCGCCCAACGGCGAAATGTTGGCCGAAAACCAAAACTCCCGATCGGACAGCACCAAGGTGTACTCCGCATCGTGCACCGTTTGTTGGGTTTCCACGACAATCTGAATGTACGTCAAGTATTCTTCCACTTGGGTGCGCATGGCCGTCGCATACTGAGCCGCCAACACCTCAAACGACAAATCGGAATTGGTGTGCACCAACCGCAGGCAGTTGCCATGGCGATCGTAAACGGCAATGATGTCCGTCATCGCCTCCAACAAAGCCCGCAACTCCGCTTCGGCCCGCGCTCGCTCCGTCATCGCCTCCTGCAAACACCGGTTTTGGGCCCGCAACTGCCGCTTGAGTTCCTGCAAAGCCAGATGCTGACCCAGCCGCGCCACCAACTCCTGGGGGTGAAACGGCCGGACAATAAAATCCACGCCGCCGACTTCAAAGGCCTGCAGCCGTACCGCCATATCGTCCGCCGTACTGATAAAAGGATCGGGACATCTTGCCCCCCAGGCGCCGCCTTGATGGTTCGGCAAATGGCCAAGCCGTCGCCATCCGGCAAACAAACATCCAAAATCACCGCATCGGGGCGATCGCCCTGCATCCGCGCCAGCACCTGTTGCCCCAAACTTTCGGTCAAAAGCTGGCACCCTAGGTGAGCCAATGCCCGGGCCACGAGCAACCGGTTCTCTGGGACACCATCCACCACCAGCACCACCGGCATCGCTGCAGGATTCCCAGGTTTCTCGGTAACATCAGGCATTGTGGGCAGCCGCTCTCCCCTAAAAAAACAAAACAGGCTGACCTATCTTATCGCCCCTACTCCGCCCCCGCGCCCCCTCCTCGCGCCCGCCTTTGCCTTGTCAGTTTTCCGTGACATTTGTTGAGTATTTATGCTCAGGGGATTTCGGAAATCAAGGTAAACTGAAGCAGGTAGCCAAGTCCCTAAGCCAGCCGGGCTGGGATCGAGGGTCAGGGCAGGGCTTGCAGCAGGGTAGATTCCGGTACCAGGGATGGAATCGTAGGAGATGCGGGTAAGATTGGCAACATAACAACGCCTTTTGGTTCGTTCTGGTCAGCCCGATCGCGGGCAAAGCCTTGGCGAAGGGAGCGAAAGACAACCTCCCCTTGCTGCCATCGCTCCCACCATCGTTTCTCCTACCGCTTCTGCAGTTGCTTTTACCGCAATCCCATCCATCTTTCATCAATCAAGTATAAAATAAAGGGATAGCCATGAACTCCACCATCGATTCCCAAGGATCCTCCTATCGAAGTCCGCAAGCCGGTGCTCAAACCGGCACCCAGTCTGGCAATCAAGTTGGGGCTATTCCTGCCATGGGGGCAGCCCGCTATGGGGTCGAGGATTATCGGGGGCGGGTCGCCATTTTTATTGATGGCTCAAATTTGTTCTACGCAGCGTTGCAACTGGGCATCGAGATTGACTATACAAAATTGTTGCATCGCTTGGTCGATCGCTCCCGCTTGCTCCGGGCATTTTTTTATACGGGGGTGGATCGCACCAACGAAAAGCAACAGGGTTTTTTGTTGTGGATGCGGCGCAACGGCTATCGGGTGGTCTCGAAGGATTTGGTGCAGTTGCCGGATGGTTCCAAAAAAGCCAACCTGGATGTGGAAATTGCCGTGGACATGATGGCTTTGGCGGGCTCCTACGATACGGCGATTTTGGTGAGCGGCGACGGGGATTTGGCCTATGCCGTGGATGCCGCCAGCTACCGGGGGGTACGGGTAGAGGTGGTGAGCCTGCGCTCGATGACCAGCGACCACCTGATCAATGTTGCCGATCGCTACATCGATCTCGAAACCATCAAGGATGAAATCCAGAAGGTTTCCCGCCACAGCTACAGCTACCGCGCGATCGGCAGCAGCAACCTGGAACCCGAGTAACCGGGGCGGTGCCCAAGAAATTGCCAAGCCTCCTTGACAGGCTGAGGGATGTCGTCTAGTATGGAAAAGGTCAGAAAAAAGACCTCAAGGCAAGCAAGAAAGCAAGCCCCCATCGTCTAGAGGCCTAGGACACATCCCTTTCACGGATGCGACACGGGTTCGAATCCCGTTGGGGGTATATCAAAAGAACATGCAAGCAAATGAGCGGACAGGCTAACCAATAGCTAGAGCGCAGAAGATGAGCTGATGCGTACTTTTTGGACAATATCATTCTTAACATTATCATTCTCAACATTGGTCACCATTCCATTTGCAGCTTTTGCACATGGTGGTCTGCTTAATGAAGACGGGTGTCACACCAATCGCAAGATAGGCGATTACCATTGCCATCGAGGGGCTTCTCCTAAACCTTCGCAGTTTTCGCGTCAACACTTGATACCAGCTCAGACTACTCCAAAACAACGTGCGGCCGGTGCGTTCAGCAGCTGTGCAGAGGCCCGCGCAGCTGGATCGGCTCCTGTACGTCGGGGTGACCCAGGTTACGGTTCGCACTTAGACCGAGATAACGATGGCATCGGTTGTGAACCGTACCGTCCGCGCTGACAGCCGTTGTGACCAAACAATTCATCCAAGTCGATGCCGCTCCGCGGCGTGGCTTAACTCAAGTGTTAACAATCGGTTTGGAGAGACGTGGGTTCAACGGCAGAGGTTTTGCCAAAAGTCTTGCCCAGTCGTAGGTTTACTGTGTCATTTCATCCCCTAACGCCTTCGCTCAAGCAGCGAGAACTGGGGAAAACTCTGGGGTGAGAGGGAGCCCAAGATCGGGAAAACCCAAGGTTTTGATCAGGTTCTCGCTGTATAGTCATTTCAAATGTGTTTTGCGACAATCTTGCCCTCACCCC